>NZ_NFIA01000004.1:0-248082 GCF_002159375.1 Alistipes sp. An54 | reverse complement strand
GGCCCCCCCCCTGCCCGACACCCCGCAAACGGCTCGGCGGGACGTTGCTGCAGCGCGGAAATTTTGCTACCTTTGCACGATCTCAACAACAACATCGTATGGCATGGTGGTATTTGGCATTGGCCGGATTATTTGAGCTGGGCTGGCCGTTGGGCTTCAAGCTGGCGGCGCTCAGTGCGCGTTATCATCTGCTCTTTCTGCTGCTGTCGGTTCTGTCGATGGGGCTGAGCGGGCTGTTTCTCTATTGGGCGCAGCGGGAGATCCCGATGGGCACGGCCTATCTGGTCTGGACGGGCATCGGGGGCATCGGTACCGTATTGATCGGGATATTCTGCTTCCACGATGCGGTGACCTTCTGGCGGATGTTCTTCCTGTCGCTGGTTTTCATCGGGATCGTGGGGCTGAAGCTTATGCACTGAGGCCTATTGGCGGATGGTGAGGACGACGATGTGGTCCGGGGCCGCGGTCCGCTCTCCGAGACGGATGACGACGCCGTCGTCGTTCTGCCGGAAGTCGAGCCGCTCCCCGCTGTCGAAGGCCGTGGCCTGACGCACGCGCAGCCCCTGCAGGGGGACGAAGAGCTCCGTGTCGGGCCAGTCGAGGATGTGGAGATAGACCTTGTCGCCCCGGCGGGTCGTGACGCCCCACGCACGCGGCGTCACGGGCCCGGCCTGCGTTCCGTAAATTGTCTCGCCGTGGCGTTCGAGCCACTCTCCGATTCCGGCGAGCCGTTCGAGGGCCGCTTCGGGCAGCCGGCCGTCGGGCTGCGGCCCGATGTTGAGCAGCAGATTGCCGCCGCGCCCCGCCGCTCCGACCAGATAGCGCACCAGCTCGTCGACCGGCTTGTAGTCGCAGTCGGTGATGCGGTATCCCCACGAATGGTTCATCGTCTGACAGGTTTCGAGCGGCAGGCGGCTCACCTCCTGGCCCGACAATCCGGCGCTGTTTTCGCCCGGGAGGTCGCGTTCGAAGGTCTGTGCATCCTCGCCCTCGAAGGGAGCCAGGTGGTGGTTGTTGATCACCAGACAGGCGGGCTGCAGCCGGTGGATCAGGCCGTAGAGTTCGTCGAGCCGCCAGTCGAAGCCGGGGTTCTGGTCCTGATCCCAGACGCCGTCGAACCAGATGGCGCCGACCGGCCCGTATTGCGTTAACAGTTCGGTGAGCTGGGCCTTCATGAAGTCGAAATAGGCGTCGGCATCCTCCTTTCGGGGGTTGCGGCCCGTTCCGCGGCCGGTGCGGCCGCGGGGTGCATCCTCGCGCCACCAGTCGATGAGCGAGTAGTAGAAGTGGATGCCGAGCCCCTGCCGGCGGCATTCGTCGGCCAGTTCGCGGACGACATCGCGGCCCAGCGGCGAGGCGTCGACGACGTTGTAGTCCGACTGTGCGGTGTCGAAGAGCGAGAATCCGTCGTGGTGGCGCGTCGTGAAGCAGACGTATCGGGCACCTGCCTGCCGGATGGCCGTGACCCATTCGCGGGCATTGAAGGCCGGGGCGGCGAAGGCGCCGGCCAGCTTGCGGTATTCGCGGAAGTCGATATCCTGATTGGTCATGACCCATTCGCCCTGTCCGAGCAGGGAGTAGAGACCCCAGTGGAGGAAGATTCCGAAGCGATCGTCGGCGAATTGCTGCCGGGCAGCCATGTTTTCGGAAGCGGGCACATACCCGGATTGGGCCGCGGCTGCCAGCGAGAGTACGGCGGAGCAGCAGGCGAGGAGAATTTTTTTCATCGTGTTCGGGGATTGAATACCCGAAGGTACGAAAAGATTGGCTAAAAAGCGAATTCCGGCTGTGAATTATGCCTTCGGGGTTGTGCTTTTGGTTTTTTCGGGCCGTTCGGCGCGCCACGAGCTGGCGAGGAGTCGTCCGCGGGTCAGGGGGAGGATTCAGGGACAGGCCATCGAGAAACGCAGGAGGAAGATCTCGGCCGGGCGCGCTCCCCTGCGCCGTCCGAATGCCCTCGACGCCGCAGCCCGACATTCCGGCGGCTCCGTTGCGTGAGCGCCCATGCCGCCGCAACGTGCGCAACGGGGCTGCAGGGGTGATAATTTTGCCGCAATGGCCATTTTCTGCCGCTGAAACCGTGGGATTTAATTCTTTTTTTCTATCTTTGCGTGCTATTGTGCCCAACGACATTAAAACAAACATAATAACAACTATTTTTTCCAAATGCAAAGTAAAGGTTTCATTAAACTCATCGCGGTGCTTCTGGCCCTCGCATGTGTTTATCAACTCTCGTTCACGTTCAAGACGTGGAGCGTAGAGAAGAAGGCGGCGGCCTACGCTGCCCAGTTCCCCATCGACGAGCAGTCGGCGGCCGAACAGCATTACCTGGATTCGATCCAGAACCTGACGGTCTACAACGTGGGCTTCAAGAAGTTCACCTACAAGGAGTGCAAGGAGAAGGAGCTGAATCTGGGTCTGGACCTGAAGGGCGGAATGAACGTCATGCTGGAGGTTCAGGTCGAGGATGTCGTGAAGGCGCTTGCCGGCGACAGCCAGAACGATCCGGCCTTCCAGCAGGCCATTGCCGAGGCCAATGCGGCCATGAAGAACGGTTCGTCGAACGACTACATCGGCGACTTCGTGAAGGCCTACTCGCGTCTGTCGAACGGCAGTCCGGTTGCCGCGATCTTCGTGAGCCCCGACCGCAAGGACATCACGCTCGAGAGTTCGGATGCCGACGTGGAGAAGATGCTCAAGCGCGAGACCGAGGCAGCCATCGGCGCTTCGTTCAACGTGCTGCGCAGCCGTATCGACCACTTCGGCGTAACGCAGCCCAACATCATGCGCCTTCCGAACTCGCACCGCATTCTGGTCGAGCTGCCGGGCGTGAAGGAGCCGCAGCGTGTGCGCGACCTGCTGCAGGGAACGGCCTCGCTGGAGTTCTGGCTGACGTACGACGCCCGCGAGGTGCTTCCGATGCTGGTATCGGCCGACAAGCTCCTCAAGGAGGAGGCTTCGCATACGGCCGCCCCGGCCACGGAGAACGCTACGGAGCAGCCTGCCGCCGAGGCCGCCGCACCGACGGCCGGTGAGGGTCTGATCGGTGAGATCGGCGCCGACTCGACGGCCAAGTCCGAGACGGCCCATACGGGCAACTTCGACCAGGCGCAGAACCCGCTCTTTGCGGTGCTGGATCCCAACTATGCCGGAGGCGCCGCCATCGGAGCCGCCTATAAGGCCGACATTGCTACGGTGAACGAATATCTGGCCCGTCCGGAGGTTCGCGACCTCTTCCCGGCCGACATCCTCTTCAAGTGGGGCGTGAAGGGCGACGACCACATCGACGGCCGTTACTACCTCTACGCCATCAAGGTGACGACACCCGACGGCAAGGCGCCGCTCGACGGATCGGTCGTAACGGACGCCCGCGAGCAGTATGCGCAGCGCGGCGCCACGGCCGAGGTTTCGATGACGATGAACGCCGAGGGTACGCAGAAGTGGGCCCGCATGACGGGCGAGAACATCGGCAAGTGCATTGCCATCGTTCTCGACGGCTATGTCTACTCGGCCCCGCGTGTCAATACGAAGATCGACAAGGGACAGTCGCAGATCACGGGCGACTTCACGATCCAGGAGGCCCAGGACCTTGCCAACGTGCTCAACTCGGGTAAGGTTCCGGCTCCGGCGAAGATCATCCAGGATACGGTCGTAGGACCGTCGCTGGGACAGGAGTCGATCAACGCCGGTATGCTGTCGTTCGTCGTCGCCTTCATTCTGGTGCTGCTCTACATGGGGCTGTTCTACAAGACGGCGGGTTGGATGGCCGATGTGGCCCTGCTGATGAACGTCTTCCTGCTGATGGGCGTACTGGTATCGTTCGGTGCGGTGCTGACGCTGCCGGGTATTGCGGGTATCGTGCTGACGATGGGTATGGCCGTCGACGCCAACGTGATCATCTACGAACGTATCAAGGAGGAGCTTCGCGAGGGCAAGGGTCTGTCGCTGGCCATCAAGGAAGGTTTCTCGAAGGCCTACTCGGCCATCATCGACGGACAGCTGACGACGATCATTACGGGTATCGTGCTCTTCATCTTCGGTACGGGTCCGGTTCAGGGCTTCGCCACGACGCTGATCATCGGTATCATTACGTCGGTCTTCTGCGCGATCTTCATCACGCGTCTGCTGATCGATTGGATCGTTGCGAAGTGGGGCTCGATCTCCTTCTCGTACAAGTGGTCGGAGAAGTTCCTCAGCAATACGCACATCAACTTCCTGAGCAAGCGTAAGGTAGCCTACTGGATTTCGGGTGCGCTGATCGTGCTGTCGATTCTTTCGTTCTTCGTCCGGGGTCTGAACCTGGGTGCCGAGTTCACGGGCGGCCGCGCCTATGTGGTTCGTTTCGACAAGGCCGTGTCGGCCGAGGAGGTTCGTGCGAACATGGAGCGTGTCTTCTCGCAGATCGAAGGGGCCGACGAGTCGTCGATCAGCTTCGAGGTCAAGCAGTACGGCAACGAGAACCAGATGCGCATCGTGACGCAGTACCGTTACGACGATACGTCGGATGAGGCTACGGGCGAGGTTGAGGAGCTGATCTACAAAGCACTGAAGCCGCTCTACTCGTATGACATCACCTTCGACCAGTTCCGCAGCACGCAGACCGATGTGAACGGTATTCTGACGGCCGACAAGATCGGACCTTCGATTGCCAACGACACGACGTGGAACGCCGTCTACTCGGTGCTCTTCTCTCTGATTGCCATCGGACTCTACATCACGTTCCGCTTCAAGCGCTGGCAGTGGGCAACGGGTGCCACGCTGGCCCTGGCCGTCAATGCGCTGCTGATCATCGGTATCTTCTCGATGTTCTACGGTATTCTGCCCTTCAACCTGGAGGTGAATCAGGCCTTCATTGCGGCCATTCTGACGATCATCGGATATGCGATCAACGATACGGTGGTTGTCTTCGACCGAATCCGCGAGTACCTGGGTATCTATCCGAAGCGGAGCCTCTATGAGAACGTGAACAACGCTATCAACTCGACGCTGTCGCGTACGATCAATACGTCGGGCACGACGCTCGTTACGCTGCTTGCAATCTTCTTCTTCGGCGGCGAGACGATCCGTGGCTTCATCTTCGCGCTGATCATCGGCGTAGTAGTCGGTACGGTGGCCACGATTTTCATCGCCACGCCGCTCGCCTACGATCTGATGAAGAAGCGCGCCAAGATCGACGAGGAGAAATAATCGCTTTCGAGGCTGAACCCAAAGCCGCTCCCGGATTCCGGAAGCGGCTTTTTCGTGTTCTCATCCGTCGGCATGTTTTTTGCGATTAAATTTGCGATTAAAGAATCACGAAGGCACGATTACCGTAGCCTTGGAGATCCGGACCTCCCGCGTGCCGTCGATAGCTTGCCTGATCGGCGGAGTCAGCGCCTTGGCGCTTTCGACGGGACTGATGTTGTGCGGACGCCGCGCCATCGCCAGCGTCTGGCCGGCCGGCTGTTCGTCCCCTGCCTGATCTGGATTCTCTTCGCCTCTTACCCGAATCTCTACCTGCTGGCGGCCGACGGCACGGGATTCTGAGCAGGCGACGGCCGATGGCGGATTGTCGTTGGCAAATTGGTATTTATTTTTTACCTTTGTCGGGAAGATAGAGGTCACACTATGGAAAATCTGCTGCATGGAATGCGACGTTACGTCTCGCCGGTCTTTCTGGCGCTGCTTGTGGCGTCGTTCATTCTTTGGTACATTGCCAAACTGAGCTATACCTATACGACGGAACAGACCGTCCGGGTGAGTGTCGACGATCAGCCCTTCGAGGTGACGTGCGTGGTGGAGGGGGTCGGGACGAATCTGTTCGGCTACCGGGTCTACATGAACAAACGGTTGCGGATTCCGCTTTCGGAGCTCAAGACGCACCCTTCGCAGGAGGAGGGCCACGAGGGCAAACTGGTCATCGACCCGCAGTCGTTGCAGGATGCGCTGGCGCCGCGATTCAGCGACATCAAGATCATCTCGATCAAGGATATTCCGGAGATCGACCAACCGCAGACGAAGTCATGATGAAGATTGGAATTACGGGCGGCATCGGGAGCGGGAAGAGCACCGTATGCCGCCTCTTTGCACAACGGGGCATTGCGGTCTACGATTCGGACCGGGAAGCCAAGCGGCTGATGACGGAGGATGCGGCGCTTCGCGCGGCGATTTCGGCGCGCTTCGGGGCCGGGGCCTATACGGCCGACGGCGCCTTGAACCGCGGCTATCTGGCTTCGCGGGTCTTCACGGATTCCGAGGCGCTGGCGGATCTCGATGCGCTGGTCCATCCGGCCGTGAAGGCGGACTTTGCGGCGTGGGCCGCACGTCAGCTCTCCCCCTATGTGGTGCTGGAGAGTGCGATTCTCTTCGAGGCGGGTCTGGAGCACTCCGTGGACCGGACGGTTGCCGTGGTGGCGCCGTTCGAGCTGCGTCTGGAGCGCACGTGCCGGCGCGACGGCTGTGACCGGGAGTCGGTTCTGCGGCGCATGGCCGCCCAGCTGGACGACGATACGCTGCGCGACCGGGCCGACTACTGCGTGGTGAACATCCGCGAGGAGGATCTCGAACCGACGGTGGCCGAACTTGACCGACGTTTCACGCTTGAAGCCCACCATCGCCGCCATGATGCCTGATCTGACCGTGCCGCAGGTGATGGCGATTCTGAACGTCACGCCCGATTCGTTCTATGCGGGGAGCCGTATGCCGGAGCGGGATGCCGTCGAACGCCGCGTGCGCGAGGCGCTCGACGAGGGGGCTTCGCTGATCGACGTCGGGGGGTACTCTTCGCGTCCGGGGGCTGACGAGGTTCCGACGGAGGAGGAGTGGCGGCGCGTGGCGCTCGGCGTGGAGACGGTGCGGCGCCTGGCTCCGGGGATGACGGTCTCGGTCGACACGTTCCGCAGCGAGGTGGTCGCGCGCACGGTCGAAGCCTTCGGCGAGGTGGTCGTCAACGACATCTCGGCGGGCGAACTGGACGCGAAGATGCTGGAGACGGTGGCCCGATACGACCTTCCCTACGTGGCGATGCACATGAAAGGGACGCCGCAGACGATGCAGGCGCAGACCGACTACCGGCGCGACATCACCACCGAGGTGGTCGACTATTTCCGCCGCCGGACCGACGAGATGATGGCGGCGGGCATCCGCCGCGAGCGGATCATCCTCGATCCGGGCTTCGGCTTTGCCAAGACCGCGGCGCAGAATTTCGAACTGCTGCGCGGTCTGCACCGCCTGTGCGGAGAGGGATTTCCGGTGTTGGCGGGGCTTTCGCGCAAGTCGATGATCTACCGCACGCTGGGCTGTACGTCGGAGGAGTCGCTGGCCGGGACCGTGGCGCTCGACTGGGAGTGCCTGCGTCAGGGGGCGCGGATCCTTCGGGTCCACGACGTGCGCGAGGCGGTCGATACGGTCAAACTGTTCAATGCATTCCGATCATGATACGCATAACGGATATACACAAGAGTTTCGGCACGCTGGAGGTGCTGCGGGGCGTGTCGCTGGAGGTTGCGCCGCGCGAGGTGGTCTCGATTGTCGGGGCGAGCGGCGCCGGGAAGACGACGCTGCTGCAGATCATCGGGACGTTGTCGCGTCCCGATTCGGGCCGTGTCGAGATCGACGGGACGGACGTCTTTACGCTGGATGACAAGGCGTTGTCGCGCTTCCGCAACGAGCGGATCGGCTTTGTCTTTCAGTTTCACCACCTGCTGGCCGAATTTACGGCCTTTGAGAATGTCTGCATTCCGGGGCTGATCGGCCGCCGGCCGCGGGCCGAGGTGGAGCGCCGAGCCGCGGAACTGCTCGAGCTGATGGGTCTTTCGGCGCGCCGCGACCATAAACCGGCCCAGCTGTCGGGCGGTGAACAGCAGCGCGTGGCCATTGCGCGGGCGCTGATCAACTCGCCGGCGGTGCTGCTGGCCGACGAACCCTCGGGCAACCTCGATTCGCACAACCGCGAAGAGATCCACCGCCTCTTTTTCGAACTGCGCGACCGCCTGGGGCAGACGACCATTCTGGTGACCCACGACGAGCATCTGGCCTCGATGGCCGACCGGAAGATTACGATGTCCGACGGACGGATCGTCGAACCCTGATCCTTTTTTTTCGTGAACGGGGGCTCTTCTGCCGGACCGTGGCCCCGATGTCTGCGATTCGGCGTGTACCCCGCATTCCGTTTGTCCATGCCGGCGGCAGCAGCCGCTGCGACGTTTGATTCTATTCCCGAATTGACCATGATGGAACCCTCGCCGCTCAGGGAGCTGCTCGAATCGCTCTATGATCGCTATAACCGCCCGGAGTTCATCCCGGACGATCCGATTTCGGTGCCGCACCGCTTCACGGAGCGCGCCGACCGGGAGATTGCCGGTTTTCTGTCGGCCACGATTGCCTGGGGCAACCGCCGTTCGATCGTCCGCAACGGCCACCGGATGATGCTTCTGATGGACAACGCCCCGGCGGACTTCGTGCGCCATGCCTCGGAGCGTGAACTCAAGCAACTGGAAACTTTTGTCCACCGCACCTTCAACGGCGGTGATCTCAGGGATTTTGTGCTGGCGCTGCGGGGCTTCGAGGAGCGCTACGGCGGACTGGGCGCCTTTTTCGAAGAGCGTTACGCGGTGCACGGCGATCTGCGGCCCGTGCTGGCGGAGTTCCGCCGGGAGTTCTTCGCTGCGCCTCACGCCCCGCGCTGCGAGAAACACCTCTCGTCGATCGAGCGGGGCGCGGCCTGCAAACGGCTGTGCATGTACCTGCGGTGGATGGTCCGCCGCGACGACCGCGGGGTCGATTTCGGTCTTTGGCGGCGTATTCCGATGTCGGCGCTCTACCTGCCGCTGGACCTCCACGTCGGCGTGACGGGACGGGCTCTGGGGCTGCTCACGCGGCGTCAGAACGACTGGCGGGCTGTCGAGGAGATCACCTCGCGGCTTCGTGAGTTCGACGCGGCGGACCCCGTGCGATACGATTTTTCGCTCTTCGGAGCCGGTATGGACCAAATTCTCAACGACCATGAGTGAACCCGTCGAACACCTCGAAGGAGCCTTTCGCTTCAAACGCTTCACGATCCGCCAGCAGCGCACTGCGATGAAGGTCGGCACGGACGGCGTGCTGCTCGGCGCGTGGGTCGGTGTGCGGCCCACGGACCGGCAAATCCTCGACATCGGTACCGGTACGGGGCTGATTGCCGTGATGCTGGCGCAGCGTTGCCCGCAGGCCGAAATCACGGGAGTCGATATCGACGACCTGTCGGATGCGCGCGAGAACGGTGACGCCTCGCCCTGGGGCGACCGCCTGCACTTCGTCGGGCAGGCGATCCAGGAGTTCCGCCCCGCGGAGCGCTACGACCTGATCGTCTCGAATCCGCCCTTCTACGTCGATTCGCTGACCTGCCCAGACCCGGGTCGTACGACGGCCCGCCATACGGTCAGCCTCTCCTACGAAGAGCTTCTCGACGCGGTTGTCCGGCTTCTTTCGCCCGGCGGACGCTTTGCCGTGGTGCTGCCGACACCCGAGGCCGAACGGTTCCGGCGGCTGGCGGTGCAGCACCTGCGGTTGCGACGCCTCACGTGGGTTCGCACCACGCCCCGCCGGGCTCCCCGCCGGGTGCTGATGGAGTTCTCCCCGGCCGGGGATCCGGCGGTGGCCTGCGGCACGGATACGGATCTTCGGATCGACGAACTGACCATCGGTACGGGCGCCCACGAAGACTATACGCCCGAATACCGGGCGCTGACGCGTGATTTTTACCTGAAATTTTGACGACACGCGAAAAAACGCTACTTTTGTTCTTCGACAGCATCAAACTATTCAGACCATGAAATACAGACTTTTGGCGCTGATCCTGCTGCTTGCGGGAGGCGCTTCGGCTCAGAATCCATACATTGCCCTGCAGGGTGCCAACGAGACGGCCGACGGCGTGGTTGTGTCGCAGCCGCGGACGATCCTTGCCGTGGACCTGACCGTCGAGTGCGATCGGACGCTGGCGGGGCCCTACGCGCGCTATGCGCAGAAGTTCCTGGGCGTGCGGCCGGCGCTGGCCGACAAGACGACGTGGAGCATCACCGGCGCCCGGATCGCCCTTCTCGACGGCGCCACCTGCCTGAACGCAACGGCCCCGGCGGCCCCCGCGACCCGTGTGCAGAGCTATGCCACGACGGACGAGGAGTTTGCGCGGCTGCAGCCCGACAAACTTGAGATGACGACCTCTTCGTTGGAGGATGCGGCGCGTGCGGCCGCCGAGCGGATCTATTCGCTGCGTCGCCATCGCCTCGACCTCATCACGGGCGAAGCGGGTGAGAATGTCTTCGGCCAGGGGCTGGATGCGGCGCTGAAGGAGATCGACCGCCAGGAGCAGAGCTATCTGGAGCTCTTCCTGGGCAAACACGTCACCACCACCTCGACGCGCCGCTATGTGGTCTATCCGCAGACGGACAAGAAGCAGTATATCGTCTGCCGTTTCAGTCCGGCCGGCGGTTTGCTTCCGGAGAACGATCTTTCGGGCGACATCGTCCTGCTGCAGATCGAGCCGTCGGGCGCCGAGGCCGGAGCGGGACTCGAGGCCGGACCCAAGGAGACGAATGTTGTCCGCTGCCGTGTGGCCGATCCCTCGACCTGCACGGTGCTCTCGGGCGGTCAGGAGTATGCCCGCACGGTGCTTCCGGTCTTTGAATTCGGCCGAACGATCAACGTAGCCCTGCCTCGCCGCAAATGATGGATTTCACCACGCGAATGACCGCGTTGCTTGGCGCCTTTCGCCGGGAGCGGAACGGCGCCGTAGCCGACTCGATGCGCTATTACGGCCGCACGTACGGCTTGAACTACGGTGTGAGCCTTCCGACCCTGCGCCGTCTGGCCCGGGCCGAGTCCACGGATCACGACTTTGCCCGCTATCTCTATCAGCAGGATGTCCGCGAGTTGCGCCTGGCAGCCTTCCATATCGCCGATCCCGGGCGCCTCACACCGGACGAATTTCCGTTCTGGGGCGACGGGCTGCTCAACTCCGAAATGGCCGAAGAGGGGGCCTTTGCCCTGCTGGGACGGACGTCTTCGCTTCCGGCACTTTTCGACGCATGGACGACCCCCGAAGCCGGCTGGCTCCAGCCGTATGCGGTGCTGATGGCCGTTGCTCGGGCCGAAGCTCCGCAGACGGCATGGATTCCGCGCGTGGCCGATATCGTTCGCCGGGCGGCAGCGTCGGAGTTTCAGGAGAGCCATTTGCTGGCACAGGGAGCCGTTGCGGCGCTGGTCAATCTGGGCTCGCGGAGCGCTGAAAATCGCCTTGCCGTGCAGCAGGCCGTCGATTCGCTGGGGACGCACCCCGCCGAGGAGCTGGTCCGCGAGGAACTTTCGTGGCGGCTGGACCCGGACCTCTGATCTCTCCGGCCGACCTGCGGGCTCACCCTCCGGCTTACCCGTTACAGCTCTTTTTGCCGTTTTTCTGTTTGCCCCCCCCCGGCCGACTCGAGGATCCTCTCCGGCCGCCCCTTCCCCGAAACCAAAACAGCCCGTCTGTATGCACAGACGGGTTGTTCTTTTGTAACGCCGTTTCTTGTCCACCGTTTTCCGGTGCGACACTTTATGCTTGTTCTCGCGTTCCCTCGTTTTTCTTGCTCCGGCGACTCCGCCTCCCCCCCCCCTTACTTTCGACCGCTACTCCACGAAGAGGGCCTTGGGAAGCTGGTCGATGCTGCTGATTCGGACGACCTCGATCCCCTTGGGATGTTTGGTTCCCTTGGGCAGATAGGCCGAGACGACGATGCGTCGGAATCCGAGCCGTGCGGCCTCGCTGATACGCTGTTCCGAACGGGGGGCGGGACGCACCTCGCCCGAGAGGCCGATCTCGCCGGCGCAGCAGACCCCGTCGGCCACGGGGCGATCGTAGTAGGAGGAGATGACGGCGGCCACGACGGCCAGATCGAGCCCCGGATCGGCGACCTTGAATCCTCCGGCGAAGTTCAGGAAGACATCCTTCTGGAACATCTTCATGCCGACCCTTTTTTCGAGTACGGCCAGCAGCATGTTCATCCGCCGGGCGTCGTAACCGGTCGACGAGCGCTGCGGGGTGCCGTAGGCGGCGCCGCTGACCAGGGCCTGCACCTCGATCAGATAGGGTCTTACGCCGTCGGCCGAAGCCCCGACGGCAATTCCCGACAGCGGCTCTTCGTAGTGGGTCAGCAGAATTTCCGAGGGGTTGTCGACGCCGCGCAGCCCCTCTTCGAACATTTCGAAAACGCCGATTTCGAACGTGGCTCCGAAACGGTTCTTGATGCCGCGCAGAATGCGGTAGACGTTGTTGCTGTCGCCCTCGAACTGCAGGACGACATCGACGATGTGTTCGAGGATCTTGGGACCGGCGATGGCACCGTCCTTGGTGATGTGTCCGATGATGAAGATCGATGTACCGGTCGTCTTGGCATACTTGAGCAGCGAGGCGGCGCACTCGCGGATCTGCGAGACGCTGCCGGCCGAGGAGTCGAGCACCTCGGTGTAGATGGTCTGAATCGAGTCGATGATGACCAGATCGGGCTTCTGCTCGGCCATCTGCGCGATGATGTTCTCCAACAGCGTTTCGGGATAGATCAGACACTCGTCGTTACCGACGCCGATCCGCTGGGCGCGCATCTTGATCTGTTCGGCCGACTCCTCGCCCGAGACGTAGAGGGTCTTCAGCCCGTTTGCCGCCAGGGCGATCTGCAGCGAGAGGGTTGACTTTCCGATTCCGGGCTCACCGCCGAGCAGGATCAGCGAACCGGGAACCATTCCGCCGCCCAGTACGCGGTTGACCTCCGGGTTTCCGAGGTCGATCCGGCGGTGTTCGCTTTCGCGGATGTCGCGCACGCGCTGGGGCTTCGTCGCAGGGAGCGGACCGGCCACGGCTGCGGCCACCGGACCGCTTTCGCGGGCGATGATCTCCTCGGTGAAGGTGTTCCATTCGCCGCACGAGGGGCATTTCCCGAGCCATTTCGGGGCTTCGAAGCCGCAGTTTTTGCAGAAGTAGGCTTTTTTGACCTTGGCAGCCATCGTGGTATCAGTTTGAAGGGGTCGAGGTGTATTCCTGTCGGACGACCTTGGTCAGGCCGGCCGAGGGGTAGCGCTGCTGGTAGATCTCGGTCAGATCGACCGTCAGCAGGACCTTGTATTTGCCGTCCGTATCGCGGTACGAGGAGATCGTGCAGGCGTAGTTGTCTTCCAGGAAGAAGAGGTTGATCTCCGAGGCTCCGGGCTCCTTGAAGAAAGCGCCCTGGACGGTTCCGGCCTCGGAGGCGGTGTCGACCGTCAGCGGTCCGCGGTTGTAGCGGGTGAAGTCGAGCACGTAGCGTCCGCCGACCTGTACCGGGGCTTCGGCCAGCACCTCGGCCTGGATCTGTGCCACCAGCGGATCGACCGGTTCTTCCGTACCTTCGCCCTCTTCCGTACCTTCGCCCTCTCCCGTTCCGGTGTCCGAACCCGAGCCGGAGCCCGTACCTGTTCCCGTTCCACCGGATCCGGTGTCAGTTCCCGTGCCGGAGTCCGAGACCGAACCGCCACCTGTTCCCGTTCCTCCTGTTCCCGTTCCTCCTGTTCCCGTTCCACCTGTTCCGGTTCCGCCTGTTCCGGTCTCCGTCCCGTCGGTTCCCGTTCCGCTGCCGGTTCCGTCATTGCCACCGGTTTCGGTTCCCTCGCCGGTCGAGGGTTCTTCGGGCGTCGGTTCACTCTCGGGGAGGGTGACCTGGGCCTCGATGCGCACAATGGGGTAGGAGATCGAGTAGAAGACCTCCGAATTGTCGCTGCAGCCGTTTGCCAGCGGGAGCGCGGCCAGCAGCAGGGCTGTTATGACTGTGTGTTTCATAATCCGAGCTCCTGATCGATCAGAATGACGAGAATACGCCCTGCGGGGTAGCAGCGCAGCATCTCCATGCGGGTGTTGCAGATACGGTCCGGGGAGTTGCAGTCCATGCAGACGCCGGTTTTGGCACACGGGGTTCGGAATCCCGGATGGCGGGCGATGTTCTGCGGGGCGGCGATACGGCGGATGCGCTCTTCGGCCTCCTCGCGATTGGCGACGATCTTGTTGCGGCCTGCGACGAGGATCACCTTGCGGGGGCCGAACGCCACGGGAGCGATGCGGTTTCCGACCATGTCGAGCCAGTGGAGCGTCCCCTCCTCGGTCACGGCGTTGATGCCCGTGATGAAGAGGTCGGACATCAGGGCCTGACGGCGTATTTCGAGGCGTTCCGGACGCGGCATGTCGGGGTTGAATCCGTCGAGCAGCGTCCAGTCGCCGTTATCGCGCAGCCAGTCGATGATTCCGGTTTTGCGCATGGTCTTCGAGTCGCCGAACGAGACGATCTTCGGTGCTTCGGCCTCGACGACGGCCTTGATCCGATCGAAGGCCTCCCGTGTGTTTTCGACGACGGCGGTTTCGAAATGGTGGCGGCGGAGCGCTTCGGCGCAGGTGTTGAGTTTTTCAGTCGTCATGTTTCTCGAGTTTGCGTTTTACGACGGCGGGGTTTCCGGCCGCCAGCGAGTCATCGGGTATGTCGTGTGTCACGACGCTTCCGGCGGCGATGATGCAGCGGTCGCCGATCGTGACCCCCGGGCAGACGATCACGCCGCCGCCCAGCCAGCAGTCGTTGCCGATGCGGACGGGTTTTCCCGTTTCGACGGGTTTGCGGCGTTCCAGATAGTCGATCGGGTGGTGAGGCGTCAGGAGCTGGCAGTTGGGGCCGATGAGCGTGTGGTTGCCGATCGTGATGCCGCCGCCGTCGAGGAACGTGCAGTTGAAGTTGATGACGACGTCTTCGCCGACGGAGATCCGGAACCCGAAGTCGCAGCGAAACGGCGTGATCAGGTGGCTCGTGTCGGGGAATCCGGGGATCAGTTCGCGCAGGGCGGAGCGATAGGCCGCGAAATCCCGGTACCGGACCGCATTGAGCTTCTCGAGCCGCTCGTGGGCCTGCAGGTTGAGTTCCAAGGCTTCCGGGTCGCTGTAGTCGTACAGCTCGCCGCGCATCATCTTTTCGACTTCGGTCATCTTTGCGGAGCTATTTGATGAAGAATCGGTAGATATCGTTGCCGTTGGCGTAGAGCAGCAGCATGAGGATGATGACCAGTCCGACATACTGGGCGGCCTCGAGGACCTTGTCGCTGACCTTTCGCCGGGTGATCATCTCCCAGAAGGTGAAGATGGCGTGACCGCCGTCCAGACCGGGGATGGGGATGATGTTCATCACGGCGAGGATGATCGAGAGGAATGCGGTCTTGAGCCAGAAGTCCTGCCAGTCCCACGACGAGGGGAAGATGCTTCCGATGGCGAGGAATCCTCCCAGCTCCTCGTACATCTTGGTCTTGGGCTTCACGATCATCTTCAGCTGCTGCCAGTAGGAGGAGATGACCTCTCCGGTTTTGTGGAATCCGGCGGGGATAGCCTGCCAGAAGGTGTACTTTTGGGTGCGGAGGGTGTACCCTTCGCGGATGACTCCGAGCGTACCCTCCTGGGAGACCGGGACGGCGAAGGCGGGCAGCGCGACGCCCTGCCGCACGACGTGCAGCCGGACCGAATCGCCGGCATGCGACTGGATGTACTCGCGGAAGGCGGGATATTCGACGCCGGCCAGTTCGTCGATTCCGACGATCTCGTCGCCCGGGCGGAGCATGGCCACCGTCGGAGCCACGACGCTGTCGATGACGAACGGCTGACGCGGGACGAGCAGTCCTTCGTAGCCCTTGTTCTGGCGCATGGCGATCAGTTCGTTGAGCGGGAGGGTGAGTTCGACCTGCTCTCCGTTGCGCTCAACGACGATCTTTCGGTCGGCGTCGACGATGACCATGGCGTTGAGGATGTCGAGGAAGTCGTCGATCGGCTGGCCGTCGACGGTCAGGATTCGGTCACCGTCCTGGAAGCCGAGCCGGTGTCCGGCCTCGTTGAAGTTGTAGCCCCACTTGACGTCCTCGTTCGAGAGGTAGGTCGTGCCCCACGTGTAGCTGATTCCGATGTAGATGGCCACGGCGAGCAGGAGGTTCATCACCACGCCGGCGATCATGACCAGGAAGCGCTGCCAGGCGGGTTTGGCGCGGAATTCCCAGGGCTGTACGGCCTGACTCTGATAACCCTTGTCCATCGACTCGTCGATCATGCCGGCGATCTTGCAGTAACCGCCCAGCGGGAGCCAGCCCATGCCGTACTCGGTGTTTCCGCGGCGGAACTTGAAGAGCGAGAAACCGATGTCGAAGAAGATGTAGAACTTTTCGACGCGGATCCGGAATACGCGGGCCATGATGAAGTGCCCGAACTCATGGATTCCGACCAGGATCGTGAAGCAGAGGAAGAACTGAATGATTTTGATGAGTATGTCCATTCTTGTTTGGTATTTTTCCGGGTGAAGGGTTTAGCCCCGCCGGGCGGGGTTTGTGTCGACGCCGAGGAACCGGGCGGCCAGCTGCCGGGCTTCTCTGTCGGCCTCGGCCAGATCCCCGAGCGAGGGACGGGCCGTGAACGCGGCCTTGTCGAGCGTGTGTTCGATCGTTCGCACGATGTCGAGCCACGAGCACTGCCGGGCGAGGAATGCGGCCACGGCCACCTCGTTGGCTCCGTTCATCGTGCAGGGGGCCGTTCCGCCGCGGCGCAGACAGTCGTAGGCGATTCCCAGCGCAGGATATTTTTCGCCGTCGACCGGGCCGAACGAGAGCTGGGGATGGTCCGCGAAGCTGAATCGGGCGTCGGGACGCGTGGCGCGGTCGGGGAACATCAGCGCGAAGCTGATCGGCATGCGCATGTCGGGTTCACCGAGCTGGGCCTTGATGGCTCCGTCCTCGAATTCGACCATCGAGTGGACGATCGACTGGGGGTGCATCACCACCGCGATGCGTTCGGGCGGGGTTCCGAACAGCCAGTGGGCCTCGATGACCTCGAAACCCTTGTTGACGAGCGTCGAGGAGTCGATCGTGATCTTGGCACCCATGTGCCACTGGGGGTGGTGGAGGGCCTGCTCGACGGTGACCGAGGCCAGCTCTTCGCGCTTCAGGTCGCGGAATGCGCCTCCGCTGCAGGTGATGAGGAGCCTGCGCACCGGCGCGTGTTCGCCCAGCAGACACTGGAAGATGGCCGAATGTTCCGAATCAATGGGCAGGATCGGGGCCTTGTGTTCGCGGGCCAAGGGCATGACGCACGCACCGCCGACCACGAGCGACTCCTTGTTGGCCAGAGCGAGCTTCTTGCCGGCGCTGACGGCGGCCACCGTAGGCGCGAGGCCGGCATATCCGACCAGGGCGTTGACCACCACGTCGGAATCGCCTCCGGCGGCTACCTGAGCCACGGCCTCCTCGCCGGCATAGACCTTCGTGTCGGTATCGGCGAGGGCCTCGCACAGCGGCGTGTAGTATTGTTTGTCTGCGATGACCACCGTATCGGCGTCGAATTCGCGGGCCTGACGGGCGAGTTGTTCCCAGTTGCGGTGGGCTGAAAGGATCCTCACTTCGAAGCGGTCGGGGTTTTCACGGGCGATGTCGAGGGTCTGCACACCGATCGAGCCGGTGGATCCGAGGATGGCGAGGCGTTGTTTCATGGGCAGGGTCAGAAGACGATGTATCTTTCGGGATCGACGGGTTTCCCGTTGTTCCAGAGTTCGAATTCGAAGAGTTTGACCTCTCCGTTTTCGGCTTCGGCATTGTACCCGATCTGTTCGCCGGCGCGGACGGTCTGACCCGTAGCGACGAGCGACTGGGAGAGGTTCCGGTAGATCGAGAGGAGGTTAGCGGCGTGCTGGATGACGATCGTGTATCCGTTGTCGGGGGACCAGAGGCTCTGGACGACGGTTCCGTTGTCGACGGCGGCGATGCGGTCGGCGGCAGCGGCGGCGATCTTGACGCCGTATCGGTTCTCCTTCAGATCGAAGTGTTCGGTGATGATACCCTCGACGGGCGAGGCGAGTTCGATGGCCTCGCGGACCTGTCGGCGCGAGCCGTTCTCCTGGCCCGAGAGGGCATAGGGGCCGCTTCCCTCCATTTCGGCGCGCAGGATCGAATCCTCGCGCGAGGGGACGACGAGCACCTTGGAGATGCGCGACGAATCGGAGGCGGCCAGGACGCGTGATACGGGAGTCCGGCCCTCCATGATCAGGGCGATGTTTTCGTTGTAGGTCATCATGTCGTTCATGACGCGCTCCATCGAATCGAGTCGGATGATGTTCTGAATGAGGCTTTCGCGCGAGCGGTCGGCCTCGGTGCGGTATCCGGGGAGGAACTCCAGCACGGGGGTGTAAGCCACCAGCGAGAGGGTGATGATGAAGAGCATGAGCAGGAATGCAATCAATCCGGCGAAGATGCTGGCCGGCGAGAGGTGCATGTGCCACTCTTCGGAGAGGTCCGTGGCGTTGAGCATGTTGAATCTTCGTTTGCGGAAGAATCCGTGCCACCAGGCCTTTATTTTTTTCAACCAGTTCATAGACGGAGTCGGTTAAGTCGTAGCCGGGCCGGGGTCGTCAGCCGGGGCGGAGGTCCGCACGGTGGGGGCGGGGAGTCCTGCAGCGGGGGGCCGGCCGGGTTTATCCTTGCAAAGATAGCACAAGCGACCGGGACTGCCAAATTTATTTGAGTCTTCGTCCTCGTCCCGAGGCCCCGAGGTGTTTGAAAAGCGGAAAAAAGTTGGCAATTCGCGCTTAAAGTGTTAACTTTGTAATTCATTGGGAACAAAACGTCAAAAGCACGATAAAATTATGGTAAAACCCACATTATTGGTACTCGCCGCGGGCATGGGATCCCGCTACGGGTCGCTCAAGCAGATGGACGGAGTCGGTCCGAACAACGAAGCGATCATCGACTATTCGATCTACGATGCCATCCGGGCCGGATTCGGCAAGGTGGTCTTCGTCATCCGCCACTCCTTTGCCAAGGAGTTTCAGGAGATTTTTTCGGCCGACCGGTTTGGCGGGCGCATAGCCGTGGAGTTTGTTTTCCAGGAGTTGGACTACCTGCCCGAGGGGCTGACCGTTCCCGAGGGGCGCGTGAAGCCGTGGGGGACGAACCATGCGGTGATGATGGCGGCCGATGCGATCCACGAGCCGTTTGCGGTGATCAACGCCGACGATTTCTACGGAGCCGAGGCATACCAGACCATCGGCGAATACCTTTCGCAGCTCGACGGCAGCAAGGACCGCTACTGCATGGTGGCCTACGATCTGAACAGGACGCTGTCGGCGAACGGCACGGTTTCGCGCGGGGTCTGCGGCGTGGATGAGGACGGCAACCTCTCGTCGATGGTCGAGCGGACGCAGATCGAGCGGATGCCCGACGGGAAGATCGTCTTCCACGACGGCGGAGCCGACGAGGAACTGGCCGAGGATACGCCGGTTTCGATGAACCTGTTTGGCTTCACGCCGGACTATTTCGACCACACGAAGGCCTATTTCCGGACCTGGTACGAGGCCAACCGGGACAATATCAAGGCGGAGTTCTACATCCCGACGATGGTCAACAAACTGATCGGTGACGGGACGTCGACGCTTCGCGTGCTGCGTTCGGCCGCCCAGTGGCACGGCGTAACCTACAAGGAGGACAAACCGGCGCTGATGGCCGCCATCGAGAAGATGATCTCGGAGGGCAAATACCCGCGCAACCTCTGGAAATAACCTTCCGAGGATGGAGCCGCATTCCTGTTTCAGCAGGGATGCGGCTCCGTTTTTTTCGTGCCGGGCGGACTCGGTGAACCTACTCTTCCTGCCAGACGACGTGTGCCGGCACCTCGACGTGGTCGCACTCCGCAAAGCGGAAGAAGAGCTCCGGATCGAACTGTGCGGGATAGTCCGTCGTGCGGATGATGCGGTTGTTGTCGGCGAATCGGAACCCGTCGACGCAGTAGAGGTTGACGATGCGGGGGTCGAAGACGCGGAAGGTGTTTCCCTCGACGCGGATGTTGCGGTGGTATCGGCTTGCCGCGCGATCCGGGATTCCGCTGCCGACGGCGATGCAGGCTGCGCCCCAGCCCAGACTGCCGTAGTTTCCGTTTTCGAAACGGTTGTTCCGGATCGTGACATCGCGTACGCCGGACTGTTCGAACCAGAAGTTGCCGTCCCCCTCGAAGAGGATCGAGGCGCCGGCGATGTGGAAGTAGTTCTCCTCGATGACCACCTTCCCGCGCGAACCGATCAACAGCCCGCGGGCGCGGTTTCCGGACATCCGACATCCCCGGATCAGCACGTCGGGACCGGCCTCGTCGGCGGCGATCAGATGGCCCGTTCGGATCGAGTCGGGGAGGGGTTCGGTGAAGGTCACCTCCGTGAACTCCTTGTTGAGGCGTTGCACCTGCCCGACTGTGCGACGGGCATAGGTCATCAGCGAGCGGTTGTCTACCACCTCGACCTGCATGTCCTCGCGGAGGAAGTCGACGCCGTACTGCCCGCTGTGGGCGAGCCGGAGCCGGAGTGTTTTCGGGCCGATGCATCTGACGACGGGCATGTAGATTCCGTGGATGTTTGTGGCGTCGTCCTTCTGGTTGAGGAACGTGCAGTCGAGCAGGCGGATCTTCCCCGAGCAGTTGGCGAAGTGGGTGGCGTCGGCCGTGATGCTGATCATGCGGCCGGGAGCGGGGACGACACGCAGTCTTTCGAGGGTGATGTCGCTGCACCGCTGGGCGATGACGCCCATTCCGCCGCAGTGGTGGATCGTGACGTCGTGGATCTCAACGACCTGCGAATCGGAGAGGACGAATCCGGGATTGAGCCGTCGTGCGGCGCCGAAGACGAGCGTATTTCCGGGCGTGGCCTTCAGATCGGGGCGGAAGATGCGGATCCGACCGTCTGCACGGCGCTCGGCGGGAATGGTGTGAGCCGGGAGCCAGTAGTCGTCGACGTGGAAGGCGGGTTCGCGGCGTCGGGCGTCGAACTCCAGCAGACTGGAGTAGGGGTACGAGCGACCTTCGTCGTCGAGCAGCCGCAGACAGCCGTCCGAGAGGTCGCAGCGATACGCTGCCGGGAACTCCAGATCGAGCCAGCCGGGGCCGGCGGCACGGACCGTGGCTTCGGAGTGGAACGTGCGGGTGAAGTCGATTTCGAGGTTGCGGATCCGGACGTTTCGACAACGTTCGAGGCTGAACGGCGAGACGAAACCCGTGAAGAGGAGCCTTGTTCCGGCGCCTTCGACGGTGAAGTTCTCGAATCCGTCCAGATCGAAGGCGATGCGCTTGAGCCCTTCGTCGTTGTTGCTGATGAACTGATACTTTTCGACGAGCAGATCTTCCCGGATGCGGAGTTCGCCGCCGGGGAGGATGAGCCGTCGGGCGTGGGTCGAGGCACAGTGTGCCAGGGCGCGGCGGATGGCGGGTCCGGCGTCGAGACTGTCGGCCCGGGGATCGAGGAAGTCGCTCAGACGGACGTCGCCGCCGGAGGCCGACGTCCGGCAGGCCGAGAGGATCACAGCGGCCCCAAGGAGCAGTACGCGGAGGAGAGATTTCATGATCGGACGTGTATTACGGATGTTGCGGGAGACGGATCTGCGGGGTCTCTGTCTGACGGATCCGGAAGGTTCGGGCCGGCTGCCCGGCCACTGCGAGGCGGAGCGAGAGGTGGTCGTTGTCGATGCGTTCGACCTCCAGATCGAAGTCGTTTCCGAAGGCGCGGATGTGCCGCAGGGCCATCCGTTTCCAGCCCGAAGGCATCGAGGGGGTGCATTCGAAGGTCCGAAATCCGGTGGGTCGGATGCCGAACAGCCCTTCGGTCACGACGCGGCAGAAGAGTCCGCTTTCGGCGGCCAGATGGCGTTGCGAACCCTCGGGCCACGCCTCGATGGGATAGGGAACATGGTCGCCGGTCAGCCGGCGGCGGGCGTATCGGGCGAGGACGTCCGTGGCGCGGTCGGCCTCCCCGGCGATGTAGATGCCCCTCAGGGCGTAGAGCGTCGAGCGGTCCCAGAAGGTCGAGCTTCCCTGTTCGGTGAGCAGGCCGTCGGGCGTCATGAGCTCTTTGCCGAGCAGGGCGCTGACGGTTCCCCGACTGCGGTTTTTCAGTCCGGCGATCAGCGGCATGCAGATCCACGAACGGAGTTTCGTGCAGCCGTCGAAGTAGCGGTAGGTCTCATACCCGCCCACCGTAGCGCCGAAGTGGCGGTCGATGGCTTCGGCCAACCGGTCGGCCTGATACGCATATTGCCGCAGCCGGGCGGCGGGGCGCTTGAGTTCGCGTCCGAGATAGACGGCCGAACGCAGGGCGTCGTAGTAGAGCGTCGAGGTGCAGAGGTTGGCCTCACCGGCCGGGAAGCGGCCTTCGAGTTCGTCGGTATCGGAGGCGACGACTCCCTGCGGGGTCAGTTTGCGGCGGCAGTACTCGAGACACCACTCGATGAGGGGCCACAACTCTTCGGCCTCGCTTTTCGAACCGCGGGCCAGGGCGTATCGGGCGGCACCGTAGGCGATCATGGCGGCATCGCCGCGATCTCCGGCGCCGTTCCAGATGTCGCGGCCCTCGGCGATGATCGAGCTGGGCAGTGGTCGGTATTCGGGGTTCATGAATCGGGCGAAGTGGCGGAAGGCATTCAGTGCCGATTCGTCCGCGATTTCGTAGCCGAGCATCGGGAAGAAGGGGTTGACATATTCGGCCTGATCGTTGGCCCAGATGGCGGCATAGTAGCACTCGCCGCCGGGGGCATGCATGTAACCGCCGGCGGTTTTGATGATGCTTTCGGTCGATCGGATCTTGGCGAAGCGGAATTCGCGGTCGATGACCGGATCGGGAGTTTCGAGCACGAGGTTGTTTGTCACCTCATTGATGAAGGCCTTCCGGGCGGCGAGTTCCGCTCCGACGTCTGTCGGCTGGAGGGATTCGCCGACGCGGCAGGCGCGGAAGAGCGTCTCGACGAGGGTCGAATCCCCGGGCTGGAGAGTTCTCACCCCGGGATCGGCGATCTCGGCCCGGATGAGGTAGCTGCCCGTCATACCGCGATGAGCCGGCGTGACGAACTCCTGCGTGAACTCCGGGACGGAGATTTCGAGGGGTTTTGGCCCGATGTTGCGGAGCAGGTAACGTTCGCAGAGGGCGGGTTGCGTAGGCGAGGGGAAGATCGTGCGCTCCATGGCGAGCACCGGGGCGGGGTTTTCGACCTCGTCGTATCCGGCCCCGACGCCGTTGAAGCTCCACAGACTTTGCACGCGGAGCGTGCCGTCGAAGAGCATCTTCTCGACGCGTTCGAACTGCAGGGCCGAGGCGTTGAACCCCACGGCCGAGGTGTTGACGGCCAGCAGCGAGGGGATGTCGGTTGCCACGCGGCACATCAGGCTGGCGTGCGTGTCGTCGGGTTTGACGCGCAGCAGCGGGAAGACGAGCGACCGTTCGACGTGGAAGGCCCCCCGTTCATCGACCGCCCAGCGGAGGACAGCGGAGATCTGCTCGCCGGTCATTTCCAGATGGTCCTTGTGGGGGATGTCGCCCTGGGGCTGCCAGACGATACCACCCTGGGGATCGAGCGTCCAGCGTTGAGCGGCGGCCGGCAGGGCGAGCAGGGCTGCCGCAAGTGAGAACAACAGTTTTCGGGTCATTGGTTTTTCCGTGTTTTATGGGTGATTCGATGGCGGATTGCGCCGCCGGCCGGAAGGTCCCGGCGGAACGACCCCTCGCCGCGATGGCCTGGAGGCGTCAGTCGATCCAGCGGCCGACGAACTCCCCGACGCGCCGCGTGTACTCCTTCGGATCTTCGAGATAGGCGGCGCCGTGGTCTACTCCGGGGAGTACCCAGAGCACCTTTTCTCCGGATTTGGCCTCGTAGAGGCGGTAGACCATCTCCACGGGGACGACCGAATCCCGATCGCCGTGGATGAACATCATCGGCACGCGGCTTCGGCCTACGGCCTCGAGGGGCGACGCCTCCCGGAAACTCCATCCGTAGAGGATTCGGCACCAGAGGTCCGAGAGCTGGAAGAGCGGAAAGCGTGGGATGCGCGACTGCTTGCCCCAGGCATCGTGGAAGATGTCGTAGGTCGAGGTGTATCCGCAGTCCTCGACGGCGCAGCGGACCGATGCCGGGAGCGACTCTTCGCCGCAGACGATCATCGTGGCGGCGGCCCCCATCGAGATGCCGTGAACGACCACCCGCGCCTCGGGGCCGAAGAGCGAGTCGGCCGTCCGGATCCAGTCGAGCACCTCGCCGCGTTCGGTCCATCCCATGCTCACGGCCCGGGGCTGGCTTTTGCCGTGGCCGCGCAGGTCGGGCATCAGGACGTTGTAGCCCAGATCGTGGTTGTAGAGATATCCGATCATGAACATGGCCTCGGCGGCCCCTTCGTATCCGTGCAGCAGCACGGCGGTGCGGGGTGTCGGCTGCGGGGCCCGGAGCCAGAGGGCGTGGAGCTGTTCGCCGCGGGCGTTGGGGCGGTAGATGTCGTGCAGCCGGTCGTTTTGGCGGATGCTGTCGATCCATCCCACGACGTGGGGATACTGCTCCTCGAGCCAGTGGATGTCGTTCATCCTGTCGGGGTTGAGCGTCCGGTAGCAGAAGTAGCCGCTTCCGCCCACCAGCGCGACCAGGAGCAGGCCGACGATTACGGCTGCCGTGACGATGATTCTTTTTCTACTCTTTTTCATAGGTGAGATCTTTCGGTTTCATGTGGAAGGTTTTGACGTCGGGCTTGTCGTAACCGACATAGCGGTTTCCGGCGATGAGGACATCCCGGCACCCGTCGAGTCGGAATGATTCGCGCTGAGCGGCCGATGACGGGAAGTCGGAGGTCTGCTCGATGCGGTTGTCGACGAACTGCAGATGACCGACCGCACGGGCGTGGATTAGAGGCCGGTCGTAGGTCCGGATGCGGTTGTCGTGAATCCGGATGCGGTCGTGGTAGACGGGCGACGTCTCCGAGTCGGGGCGGAAGGAGGGGGTGATGCTGATGACGGCTTCGCCCCACCCGGTGCCGCCGTTGTTCGAGGCCGAGGTGCCGCAGTTGTCGAAGAGGTTGTTGCGGATCTCCATGTCGCGCACGGCTCCCGATTCGAACCAGTAGTTGACGTCGCCCTCGATGAGGATGGCCGTTCCGGCGGTTTCGAAGCGATTGTCGAAGACCTCGACCCGCCCGGGTGAGGTGAGCAGAATGCCGCGGGCGCGGTTTGCGCGGCCGAACCGGCAGTTGTGGATCCTGATGTCGGGCGTCCACGAGGCGTTTTCGACGAAGTCGCCGCACGCGAACTCCCCGTCGAGCGGCCGATCGAGCTCGATCTCCAGCAGCTGTCCCTTGCGGCCGACAATCCGCGTGATGCGCCGGGGCTCCCCGCGGGCAACCGTCAGCCTGTGGACGGGCCAGATCTCGTCACCGACGCCGAAGACCTTGTCGGCCGGGAATCGGTCGCCTTCGAGCCGGAGTCTCCGCCGCTGTTTCGAGATACCGGCCACGCGGATGTAGACGCCGTGGATGTTGAGTGCGTCGTCGCCCTGACCGTCGAACCGGCAGCCGTCGAGTTCGATCATCCCGCGGCAGGAGGTGAAGTGCAGGGCGTCGGCCACACAGCTGAAACAGCGCCCTTCGGCGCGGTTCGGCCGGGTGGAAACCTCCCGCAGGAGGAGTCCCTCGCAGCGCAGGGCATAGACCCCCATGCCGGGGGCATGGAACAGATCAATCCGTTCGAGACGGGTGTTGCGGCAGCCGCTCAGCGTTATGGCCGGCGCCAGATAGCGACCGTGATAGAGGGCGATCCGGGTTCCGACGGGCAGTTTGCGGTCGACGCGGCCGAAGAAGCGCACCGTGTCGGGCGCCACCTCACGGACCTCGCCGCGGAAGAGCACATTGCGTTCCGAGAGCGGATAGTCACGCGTCCCGTAGAGGACCGCGCCGCTCCTCGGATCGTAGGCCGTGGAGTAGCTTTCGGGATCGACCTCCCGGACCCAACCGTCTCCGAGGAAGCGGATCCGTCCCTGTTCGATGCGGTAGGGGTAGCGAGCCCGGTCGATAGCCAGATCGACCTGCCCGTCGCCGATTGCCGTGATCGTGGCCTGCGTGATGTAGGGGCGCTGCCAGTCGAGCGAGAAGTTGCACAAGGTGAGGTTCCGGCACTCCTCGGCGGCGAAGAGCGTGAGGCGGCCGTGGCCGATGAAGCGGGCACCGCCGCCGTCGATCACCAGATTCTGCAGCCCGCAGAGACGGGCGGCGACACTGGCCCGGTCGTCCTGCCCCCGGGGAGCGTGGAAATCGTAGCGTCCCTCTTCGAAACGGAGCACCGTGGGGCGGCCGCTCCGTGCGATGGCGGCGATGGCGCGGCGCAGGGCCCCGGTGGCATCTTCGCCCGTATCGGGGCGGAGTCCGAACTCGCTGATGCGGACCGTGTCGCGCACCGCCGTGCCGGCTGAATCCGGGGCCTGCATGCCGTTCCCGGACTTGTCTTCGGCGATCTGCGCTTCGGAGAGTGCGCCCTCGGAGATGACGATACCCGGCGAGGCCGGGACCCGACAGGTCCCGACCAGCGCCCCGACAATCGCAGTCCCGACGACGGCCGGCAAGAGGTATCGACTAATTTTCATAGAAATAGGGGTTTGGATTTTCGGTTACGGGAGGCATTCCGTCTCCCTGCAGATGGCGTTCGGGGCAGTCGACCAGACTGATCGACGCATCCTTTTTCCAGGCCGAGAAGTCGTTGTCCTGAATCGTGATGCTGCGGCAGCTCTGGGCGTCGATGACCGACAGCCCTTTGAAACGGGGCTCGAAACGTCGCGAGTCGACGAAGCGGTTCGATCGGATGACCATCGAATCGACCGACAGGGCATAGATCACCTGGTTGTCGAACGTCTCGACGAGATTACCCTCGAAGCGGATGCAGCCGTGATAGGGTTTTCGTCCGGCGCGGGCCCGGTGCGGGATGACGGGGTCGATCTGCAGGACGGCCTGGGGCGAAACGCCGCCTGTTGCCATCGTGCCGAAGCGGTTGTTTTGGATGACGATGTTCTGCGTGCGGCCCGATTCGAACCAGTAGTTGGCGTCGCCGCAGATGCGTATGCCGGCCATCATCGACGAGAGGTCGCAATCTTCGATGCAGACGTCACCCGGGGTTGAGATCAGCAGGCTGCGGGCGCGGTTGTACCGGACCGTGCAATCCGAGATGCGGACGCGGGTGTCGAACGTGGGGTTCGCCACGGCCAGCTGTATCGAGTCGGGGATGTTCCCGAGGTCGAACGAGGTCTGGATCGAGTAGTAGTTTTCGTTGACGCAGTCGATCTTCGCGACCTTTCCGACGCCGACTACGGAGAGGTCGGCGCGGTCGACGAAGACGAGCGAATCGCCCTCTTCGGCGAAGTCGTATCCCTCCTGCTGGAAGTGTCCGAAGCTGGCTCCGAAACGGTGGCCGGAGAGTCGGTCCACGATCTTCATGTAGGCGCCGTGGATGTTCGTGGCGTCGTCGAGCATGCTTTCGAACCGGCAGTCGCGAAGTTCGATGCGCCCCGAGCACCCGACGAAGTGGGTTGCGTCGGCCGAGGCCGAGACCATCCGACCGCTTCCGGCGGGGACCTCGACGCAATACCTCGTGCAGACGACATCGCGACAGCGTTCGGCAATCAGCGCCATTCCGCCCGAATCGTGGAGCGTCACGTCGCAGAGTTCGATCTTCGAACTGGCGTAGAGCGAGAATCCCGGATATCGGCGGTTGGTCGAATGGGGGCCCTTGTCCGTATAGACGCTGCCGACCGGAGGCAGCTCCCGGGCCGCATATCCGCTCAGCCGCACCAGCGAGTCGTTGAGCCGTTCGGCCTTCAGGGCGATGCTCGGGTTGTGTCCGTAGCGTTCGGCGTCGAAGTAGGGCGAACGGGTTTGGGGATCGAACAGGATGTTTTCGCCGAAGGGACTCTCCCAGTCGTATCCCGAGAACCGGGGCTCGCCGTCGCGGATCAGGAAGCGTTCCGGATCGAGCAGCCGCAGGGTGATGCTGCGCGTTGCGGGATCGTTGGCGACGACCCGCCCTTCGAAGATGAACGAGGCGTCGTATTCGACCGCGAAACGGCCGAACTGCACCTCGCTGCAGCGCTCTATGCGGAAGGGGACCATCGCACCGTGGAAGCGGAAACGGGTTCCGTCGCCCAGCCCCTCGATCCGTACGCGGTTCATCCCCTCGAGCAGGAAGGCGCAACGCTTGTATCCGTTGTCGTTGTTCGAGATGCAGAGGTACTTTCCGGCGGCCCGTTCGGGGAAGAAGTCGAAGCACCCCTCGCCGAACCGGATCGTGACCTCACCGTCGGGGTGGTTTTCGAGGATCTCGCGCACGACGGGGGTGAAGTCGCCGATGGCCGGATCGGCCTCGACGACGACCGTCTCCGGCTGCGCGACGCAGCCGGAAACGATCAGAGTCAGCAACAGAAGGAATTTTCTACCCGACATGCCCCTTATCAATAGAATACGACCTTTCTCCAGGCCAGCGAGCGCTGTCCGAGATCATTCATGTCGGCGGCGTAGTAGAGGCGTACGGCCTGCCCGCCGGTCAGATCACCCTCTTCGCTGATCAGATTGGGATACATGGCCTTCTCCTCGCCCAGGTCGAGTGACTTGGGGGCCTCCCAGACGATACCGTCGCTGCTCGTCGACAGACAGATGCGCTGGCTCCAGGAGTGGAAGACCATGACCCATTTGTTGAGGTAGTGGTTCCACATGACCGAGGGGTTTCCGCCGGCATAGGCGTCGAGGTTGGCGATCTTGAAGTTTTCGCCGCCGAGTTGCGACTGCCGTTTGCAGCCCTCGATGGTGAAATCCTCGCCGTCCCACTTTTTCCAGGTGCCGGCCGCACCGGCGGGGTCGGTCGAGCGGGCCATCGTGATCATGTAGTTTCCGGGGTCGTTGCAGTATCCCGAGTAGTAGCAGATCCAGGCGCCGAGCGCCTCGTTCCAGACCACGCAGCCGTCGCCCAGACCGTATGAAACGCCCTGTCCGGCAGGGTTTTCGGGTTTGGGATCCGTACCGGCGAGGATCCGGCTGCCCTTCTCCCAGGTCAGGCCGTTGTCCCGGGAGTAGGTGACACCGATGGACTTGTAGGCGGAGTTGGACCCGGCCCAGTGGCTTTCGGCGTGGAAGAATCCGGCCAGACGGCCGTCCGGGAGTTTGTGAACGCCGATGAACCAGGCACCGCCGTCGTAGAAGCCGTCGACGGGCTCGAGATCCTTTCCGAAGACCTCCATCTCCGCGCTCAGGGCGTTGACATTCTCCTCGAGCCAGGGCGAGTCGGAGGTTTGCCTCAGGGAGTTGTCGGCCGACCAGTAGAGGGTGAACCGTCCCGAATCGTCGTACTTGCCCACGGAGATCTTTCCGTCGAGCCAGAACGAGTAGCGGGGGATGTCGGGCTGTTGTTCACAGACGACGCGGTCGCTGACGACGAACGAGCCGAAGTCGATGTAGTCGTCGAAGTTGAAGTCCTTGTCGAACTCGTAGGGTTTCGAACTGGAGGAGTTGTCGTAGGCGTGCGCGAGATCGAGGTCCCGGTCGCAGGCTGCAGCCGCGAGCATCAGCACGGCTCCGGCCGTATATAAAGCGAATTTTTTCATGATAACGTCGTATTAGCAACCGGTGCGGTTATTTCCAGAGGGGGTTCTGTTCGATCTTTCCGTTCGAGGCGTCGATGACGTCCTGCGGAATGGGGAAGAAGAGGTGTTTGGGCTGGAAGTTCTGGGCCTGGGAGGTGGCGGCGCTCGAGTACTTGGCTAACTTTTTCACGCCCTCCTCGAGTTTGCCGAATCGAACCAGGTCATACCAGCGCTGGCCTTCGAAGCAGAGTTCGAAGCTGCGTTCCGCGAGCAGGGCCTCGCCGAACTCGTCGCCGCTCATCATCTTGAGATCGACCTCCGGATCGGGGGTGTGGATATCGGCCCCGAAGCCGCGGCGCCGCACCTGATTGACATATTCGAGGGCCTGATCCGAGGGCACTCCGTGAGCGCGCCATACGGCCTCGGCATACATCAGCAGCACGTCGGCATAGCGGATGATGGGGAAGTTGATCGGGTTAGCCCAGTTGGCCCAACCGGCACCGCGGCCCTCTTCGGTCAGGGCGTGGCGGAACTTGTAGGCGTAGTAGATGGGTTCGGCGCTGAGATCCTCCTTGACCAGATTCTGGTTGTCGTCGTAGACATACTTGAAGCGGGCGATGTTGTCGCGGCGGAGGTCCTTGGGGTCGAACGTTTCGTAGAACTCCTGGGTGCTCCACACGGCGGTCCAGTAGAGGTTGTTGGGGGTCTGGACGCCGTCGGTGGTTCCGACCTGTCCGCCGTAGGTGGTCGTACCGTTGTTGGCGAACTCGACGTCGAAGAGGTACTCCGAGCTGTATTCGTTCGAGGCGTCGAAGAGGCTGAAGTAGTCCGTCACGAGGGCGAATCGACCGCTCTTGATCACCTCCAGGAGTTCGGTTTCGGCCAGTGCGGCGGCATTGGGGTCCTGCAGGGGCTGGCCGGCCATCTGCAGATAGACCTTGCCGAGCATGGCCTTTGCGGCGTAGTAGTGTGCACGGCCGTTGGCATTCGAGACGGGGAGTTTGGCGATGGCCTGCTTCAGGTCGCTGACGATCTGTTCGTAGACCTGGGCGATCGAGGCCTTTTCGGTGCGGACCATCTCCAGATCGGTGACCTCATGGTTGATGATGGGCACCTCGCCGAAGAGCCGTACCAGGTGGAAGTAGTAGAAGGCGCGCAGGAAGTAGGCCTCGCCGAGGATTCGGTTTTTCTCGCTTTCGTTGCCGATGTCGGTGTTCGTCAGCCGGTCGATGATGACGCAGGCGCGCTGAATGCCGCGATACTGGACATACCACGTACGGGAGATGTATCGGTGCGAGGGGGTGTAGGTGTAGTTGCAGAGTTCGGTTTCGTTGCCGTCGATGTTGTTCGGGATGATCATCTCGTCGGTACCGACGCGTCCGAGGATCAGGAACCCCTGGAAATAGGAGCCGTAACGGTCCCCGTTGGCCCACTCTGCGGAGAGCAGCATGTTGTAGACGCCCGTCAGACCGAGATCGAACTCTTCGGCCGTTTTGTAGAAGTTGGAGGTGGCGACGGTGCTTTCGAGCGGGACTTCGAGAAAGTCGCTGCAGGAGACCGTCGTGGCGCCGGCGGCCAGGACGAGCGAGACCCCGCCGACGATGGAGTATGCTGAATGAATGAGATTTTTCATGATACGGATCGTTTTATTGGAACAGGATGTTGAGACCGACGGTGAAGGTGCGCGGGCGGGGGAAGCAGCCGTAATCGAACCCTGAGGTGAGGATGTTGCTCATGCTTCCGGATCCCTGTTTGGAGTATACTTCGGGGTCATATCCCGAGTATCGGGTCAGGACGAAGAGGTTTTCGGCGGCGACATAGAACTTGATGGTTCCGATGTGGCTGTTGGGGCCGAACCACTTGTGGGGGCAGGTGTATGCGATGCGTGCCGAGCGCAGTCGGAGGAACGAGGCATCCTCGACGAATGCCGAGCAGACCTGGTTGTTGGTCATCCGGGCGTACTGCGTGCTGGAGAGGTTCTGAGGGGACCATCGCTCCTCGAAGAAGGCCATCTGGTTGTTCGTGGTGCCGGAGAATGCGGCCAGCTGGTTGTAGTTTGCGTTGTAGACATCGCCGCCCCAGGAGTATTGGAACGAGAGGTTGAGATCGAGGTTCTTCCAGGAGAAGTTCGTGCCGAAAGCGCCGTAGAAGTCGGGCGAGGAGTTTCCGATGACGGTGCGGTCGTCGGAGGTGATCTTGCCGTCCTTGTAGAGATCGGCGAAGCGCATGGATCCGGGCTCCTCGGCGCCGGTTTCGACTGCTACGCCGGGTTTGGGGGTGGTACCGTCGATTTCGAAGTCGTTCAGGCCGTATACGCCCTCGGTGACATATCCGTAGATGTCTCCGATCTGGCCGCCCTCCTGGAGGATCACGGCGTTCTGGCCACCCAGACAGGTGACACCCAGCAGAATGGGGGCTCCGCCCTGCCCCAGTTCAAGGATTTTTGTTTTGTTGAGTGCGAAATTTGCGAAGAAGTCCCATTTGAAGTTCCGGTGGTTGACGAGCTGGGCGTTGAGGCTCAGCTCGACACCGCGGTTTCGCATGCGGCCGATGTTCTGCCAGGCCTTGTCGAATCCGACGATGTTGATGACCGGCGCCTCGAGCAGCAGATCCCGGGTGACCTTGTCGTAGAAGTCGGCGGTGAAGCGCAGCCGGTCGTTCCACAGACCGATCTCCAGACCGGCATTCACCTCGCGGGTAGTCTCCCACGAAAGGTCCTCGTTGGCGATCGACATCGACGACTGGCCGATGGATTCGATGTTACCGAAGGAGTAGTTTGTGCCGTAGAGCTGAGAGTAGGAGCCGGCCGTGGGGACGTTCGAGTTGCCGACCTCGCCCAGACTCAGCCGCAGTTTGAGGGTGCTGACGGTGTTTTGGTTCTGCATGAACTTTTCGCTGTCGATGTTCCAGGCCAGGGCACCGGAGAGGAACGTACCCCACTTGTTGTTGATGAAGCGCGAGGTAGCGTCGCGGCGGACGGTGAAGGTGGCGATGTATCGGTTGTCGTACGAGTAGTTCAGACGGCCGATGAGCGAGACATACCGGATCTGCTCCTTGCTCGAGAAGACGTTGAATACCTTGGCCATCTGGGCGTTGTTCGATCCGAGATCCTCGTATTCGTACTGGGTTGTTTCGCTGCGGTCGTAGAAGGTGGTGTAGCCCTGTTCGGTCATGCCGACCAGCACGTTGAGGCGGTGTTTTCCGAAGACGGGTTTCCAGGTGAGGGTATTTTCGTTGATCCAGCTGCCGGACTCGGAGCTTCCGATGATGCCCTGTCCCTTGTAGAAGTATCCGCGGGGAGTCGACGTGGGGTAGAACTGCCGGTCCTTGAGCGAGTAGTTGTCATAACCGGCCGTAATGCGCAGGGTGAGGTCCTTCAGGATGTCGGCCTCGAGATAGGCGTTGAGCATCATGCGGTTGATCCGCTTGGAGAGTTCGGTCTGGTTGGCGATGTTGACGGGGTTTCCGTGATAGCCGTCGATGTAGGAGTCGAGCGTGGACTGCGAGACTCCGGCACGGCGGAAGAAGGCCTGCGTGGTTTCGTCGAATTCGAAGGGCAGGGCGGTGAGCGCCGAGGTGATGATACCGGCGACCTGGGCGGTTCCTTCGCCGCCGGTGGGGACGCCGTCATCGACGATGCGGTTGTATCCGATGTCGACGCCCGTGCGGAGGAAGTCGGTGAAACGGTGGTCGATGGTGGCCTTCGCGGTGAGTTTCTGCCAGTTGGTGGAGATCAGCACCGACTTGTTCTGCATGTAGGATCCGGAGAAGAACATGCTGGTCTTGTCGCTGGAGTGTGACACCGAGAGCGAGTGGTTCTGGATGAATCCCGTACGGAAGATTTCGTCCTGCCAGTCACGCGACTGTACGTCCCCGATCTGACGGGGCAGCTGGGTGACGGGGTCGGTGAAGAGATGGTTGTTCGAGGGGTTCCGGTCGACCTGATAGGCGGCATACTGGCGGAAGTCCATCATGTCGTATCGGCGGTTCATCTGCTGGAAACCGAAGTAGGTGTTGTACTGGATCTTGCCGCTGTCGCCGCGACCGCGCTTGGTGGTGATCAGGATGACACCGTTCGCGCCGCGGTTTCCGTAGATGGCCGTAGCGGAGGCATCCTTGAGAACCTCGATCGAGGCGATGTCGTCGGGGTTGATCATCGAGAGGGAGGACATGCCGGTGTCGTAGCCGTCGATACCGCCGCCTGTGGAGGTGCTGACGTCGAACAGGGGGAATCCGTCGAGGACGATCAGCGGGGCGGTCGAGCCGGTGAGCGAGTTGGCTCCCCGGATGAGCATGTTGGACTCCGAGCCGGGTTTACCCGACGAGGAGTTGACCATCAGACCGGCCACGCCGCCTGCCAGGGCGTCATCGACCGAGAAGAGGACGCGGTTTTCGAAGGCATCGCCCTTGATCGAGGAGACGGCCCCGGTCATGTCCTTTTTGCGGAGCGAGCCGTAACCGACCACGACGACGTCGTCGATTTTCAGATCGGAGGGAGCGAGCGAGACGTCGATGCGCGTACGCTGTCCGACGGTTTCGCGGACGGAGTTGTACCCGAGGAAGCTGAATACGAGGACATCATTCGACGAGCGGACCTGGATACGGTAGGCGCCGCTGGCATCGGACGTTGCGCCGACGGTCGTGCCGTCGATGATCACCGAAGCGCCGGCGACGGGTTTGCCGTCCGAGGAGGTGATCGTGCCGCTGACGGAGGTTTGGGCCCGGAGCCCCGACACGATGAGCAGCAGGGCAGTCAATATGGGAACGAAACGTTTCATGGTTCAAGGTTTAAGCTGGTTTATTCTTCGATGAGGTTGATCTGCACTTCGTCCAGATACCAGTTTACGTCGGCGCCGTTCGTGGAGAGGAACGCGAACTGGGGATAGGAGTTGAGCAGGTCGGTGTATTTGGCGCTTGCGGCGGTGAATTCGAAGCGCACCTGCTTCCATTCGGACGAGGGCATCAGCTCGGGTGTAGCGGGGAGGGTGATCTCCTCGGTGAGGGGGTATTCGACGTTGCTCCAGATGGAGAGGAGTTCTTCGGGCTGTTCCTGGAAGGGAATATTGGGGAAATAGGTGCTCCAGTGGTCACTGGCCAGAGTTCCGAGCACGTCGTTCCACGACCACGAGGGGAGGTAGTTGTAGACGCCGAGCAGGACGATGAGCGTACCCTGCGGGGCATCGGTCTTCTGCCAGAAGGAGATTTCGTACTTTTTGCCGGCCGTGAGTTGGGCGTTGTTGACCCAGTTGTCGCGCGTGAAGAGCTGGTAGATGATTCCGGGTTGGATGGTCACCTTGAGGGCCTGTTTGGTCTGATCGGCGCCGCCTGTCACGATCGCGGTGTTGGTCGTGATGTCATCCGTGCCAGTCGTTGTGTTCCAGAAGGTCCATTTGCCGCGCGAGGCGAGTTCGAACTGCCAGGGGTCGTAGTCCTTGTCGGCAATGGGGTAGAGCAGCGGGTAGTTTCCGACGATATAGGTTTCGGCCAGGTCGGTGGTTTTGCCGTCGTCGGCTCGTTTCAGACGGCAGGTGACACGTGCGCCCTTCTTGTTGGGCGACGACCATACGACCTGGGGATTTGCCTCGGTCGAGGTGGCCGGCGTTCCGCCCTCGAAGGTCCACTCGCAGGAGGTCGGATCGCCCTCGACCTCCGACAGACCGAAGGTCATCGGGGTATTGAGCCGTATGCAGCCCTTCGGGGTGAGGTTCTGAGGGCTGATTTTGGCGTTCAGGGGGTAGAATACCTCGACGTCGAACGACTGGGTCTGGCTTTCGCCGTTGAGGAAGTGAATGGTGAGCGAGACGGTCTTCGTGCCCATGGAGTTGAAGACGACGGCGGGTTCGGGCTCGGTCGAAGTTGCGGGAGTGGCGTCCTGGAAGCTCCACTGGCGGGTTTTGACGCCGAGCGAGAGGTCGGTGAAGGTGGCAGGTTTGCCGACACTGATCTGGGTTTGGGTATCGTAGCGCCAGGCCAGTTCGTAGGGTTGCGACCACCCGTTCGAATCGTTGCCGCAGGCCACGGTCAGACAGGCGAGTGCGAGGGCCGGCAGCAGATGGAGTAAATCGTGTTTCATGGTTCGTGGTTTTAAGGATGGCGAAAAAAAAATCGTTAAACGACAAGGTTTGCAGGTGAGGGGGCACCGGTCGGGTCAATCCGGGTCGTGCGCCATCGGTCGGGCACGGCGGGAGCCGTCCGACTGGGCGGGAGATAGAGGTGTAAAGGGATTCATTGGCGTTGATTTTAGGTTTCGGGACTGCCGTATTTCGGGCAGCCAATACAAAGAAAGGGGATCGGAACCTGAAAAATTAACGTAAATGTTGCAAAATATGCGGTTGTCGGAAAAAGTATTTATTAATTTATCTGAAAAATGGCATCCGGGATCAGTTAAGGTTCAGACTCTCAGCTGTTCGTCTTTTTATGGTCGTTTTCCTCCCGGTTCCGGCCCTGGAGGGCGAATTCCTTGGGCAGGAGCCCGAATTCATCGTGGAAGATTTTGGCGAAGTGGCTGAGGTTGGTGTATCCGACGCGGTACATCACCTCGCTGACGGGCAGCGAGCCGTCCTTTGACAGGAGTTGTGCGGCGTGCCGGAGGCGGATGTTGCGGATGAACTGTACGGGGGTCAGCCCGGTCAGGGCGAGCAGCCGTCTGTAGAGCAGCGATCGGGAGACGCCGGTTTTGCGGCACAGCTGCTGTACGTCGAATTGCGGATCGGCCATCTCCTGTTCGACGGTTTCGGTGCATTTGACCAGGAAGCGGTCCTGGCTCTTTTCGACGGAGACCTCCGAGACGGGGATTTCGGCGTGCGGCAGTCGTGTTCTGCGGATCATCTCCTGCCGGGCCACGAGGTTGTCGATCCGTGAGAAGAGCACCTCCAGGGAGAAGGGTTTGGCGATGTAGCCGTCGGCGCCGACTCTGTAACCGGAGATTTCGTAATCCTGAAGATTGTGTGCCGTGAGGAGGATGACGGCGATTTGAGCGGTTTGGGGTTCCGTTTTCAGACGGCGGCAGAGTTCGATACCGGTCATTCCGGGCATGACGATGTCGGTGAGCACCAGATCGGGCTGCTGTTCGACCGCCAGCGAGAGAGCCTCCTGACCATTTGAGGCCGTGATGACGTCGTATCGGCCCTGAAGAGCCGCGTGGAGATAGTCGCGCAGGGCGGGGTTGTCCTCGGCCACAAGGATCGAGACGCTTCGCCCCGACCCTTTTTCGATACCGGATCTTCGAGCCTGCCGTGCGGCGGATTCACCCCGACCTCCGGCGGCTTTCTCCGATCCGGACGATCCGGCTTCGGCACGGGCTGATCCGGACGTTTTGGTCGCGGAGCTTCCCGGCCCGGCGGTCACGTGCCCCTGCGCGGCTGGTCCGGCAGCCGCGTTGCCGGTCCCAACTGCATCTTCGGCCGCAAACCTTTCCGGCCCGGCCGTTGCGCTGTCCGACCCGGTTGACCCGGTTGTCCCGGCAGTCGCGCTGTACGTTCCGGATGTTGCGGCTGCCGCTTTTCCGTCCGCTCCGGCGAAGGGAACTGACACCCCGGACGCCTCTCCATCCCGGGACGTTTCGGCCGAACGACCGTCTGGCGTCTGCGCCTCCATCCCGGCCGAAGCTGCGGTCAACTCCTCCTCGATCTGCGCCGGGAGCCGTTGCAGTCTGTGGTCCGGCACCTCGTCGGGCTCCTTGATCTGTTCGGGTGAGAGATGGGCCGACCCTTTGGGCAGCAGGACCCGGAAGAGCGAACCGACGTTGAGTTCCGATTCGACCTCGATGGTTCCGTGGTGCAGTTCGACGATGTGTTTGGAGAGCGCCAGACCGATGCCGACGCTTTTTTGGGCGGCGGCGTTGTTCGAGGCCTGATAGAAACGCTCGAAGATGCGGGTCTGTTCGTTGCGGGCGATGCCGATTCCGTTGTCCTCGACGAGGATTGCGACCTCGTGCTGCCGCTCTTCGCAGGAGAGGGTCACCTTGCCCGAACCTTTGCGGGTGTACTTGAAGGCGTTGTATAACAGATTGACGACGACGGTCTCCATTTTGTCGCGATCCATCCGGACGAAGATCGGCGTTTCCGGGAGCTCGATCGAGAAGCTGATCCGGAGGTTGTCGGCCAGCGGTCTGAAGAGTTCGGCCACACGGCGCAGGAACTGCGTCAGATCGGTCTGGACGGCGACCAGATTCATCTTGTGGTTTTCGTATTTCCGCAGGTCGAGGATCTGTTCGAGCAGGGTGGTGAGGGCCGCGGTGTTGCGGCTGACGAGTTCGAGTCGTTTTCGGGTGGTTTCGCCGATGTGTGGATTCATCAACAGCTCCTCGACAGGTGCGGCGATCAGCGAGAGCGGGGTTTTGAGTTCGTGGGCGATGTCGGTGTAGAACTGCAGCATGTTGGCGCTGCTTTTCTGCTCTTCGTAGTATCTATTGCGTTCGAGTTCGATCTGGTGCCGCTCCTGGAGTTTGCGCAGCGATCGGCGGTGCCAGGCGTAGATGCCCAGGGCGGCCATACATATATATAGGAGGTATGCGACCCGGGTGGCATAGAGCGGCGGATGGATGACGATTTCGAGTCGGGCCGGCTCATCGCACCAATATCCGTCTTCGTTGGCGGCATAGACCACCAGCCGGTAGTTTCCGGGGCGGAGGCTGGTGTAGACGGCCTGTGGTGACATTCCTCCGGTGTAGTTCCAGTCGTGGTCGAAATTCTCCATGCGGTACTTGTAGGTGTTGTACTGCGGGTCGACGTAGGCGAATGCGGAGAATTCGAAGGTGAGATTGTTGCAGCGGTAGGAGAGTTCGAGGCGTTCGAGGCGGTTGACGGCCTTGCGGAGGACGACCTTACCGCGGATGGAGTCGCCGGCATGGACGACGCGGTTGCGGATTCTGAGCCGGGAGATGGCGGCACGGGGCCGGATGTTGTTGTCGGTGATGCTGTCCGGGTGGAAGATGTTGAAACCCTTCACGCCGCCGAATGCCATCTGCCCGTCGCGCAGCCGGCACGAGGCCCAGATCTTGAACGAGTTGCTCTGGAGTTGGTCCTTGACCGTGAAGTGCCGGACCGAGCGTGTGCGTGGGTCGAAGCGTGTGATTCCGTATCCACCGATCCAGAATGCGCCGTGATCATCCTCCTGCAGACTTTCGAGTTCGTTGTTGAAGAGTCGGGTATTCGAGGTGTCGAAGCCCTCGAAACGCGGGGCTTCCCCGCCGTTCCGGCCTTCGGACATGCGGAAGAGCCCTTCGCCGATGGTTGCGATCCAGAGGTCCCCGTTCTGGCGGTCGCAATGGATTGTCGAGATGAAGGGGTTTCGGCGTTTAGCGGTGTTGCCGGCGTTTCCGAGTTCGATGCGCTGGCAGTTGGCCTTCCCCCCCCCTCCGGCATCGAAGCGGATCCGGTTCAATCCCGAGCGGGTTCCGATCCAGATGGTCTTCTCGCGCGTGGCGGGATCGGGACAGATGTCGGTCGTGAAGTCCGAGCAGAGCGAATTGGGGTCGTTGACGTCGTGAGCATAGTTGATCCAGCGGTCGACGCCGCCGGGGGCCGCCGGAATGTACTCGAAACAGCCGCGGTTGGAGCTGATCCAGAGATGGCGGTCGCGGTCCTCGACGATTCGGAAGACGGAGAGGGCGCCGTCGATGACGGGATGACGGAGTTGCCGGGCCTGGACTTCGCCGCTTGTCGGGGCCTGTTCGACCTCTTTGCGGGGGACGATCCAGAGGCCCTTGTCCCAGGTTCCGATCCAGAGGTCGCCGTTCTGCGCGGTGAAGAAGGCCGAGACGGTGGCGAATCGGATGCTCGGCATTCCGTTGATGCGGAGTTTGCGGAACGACACCGACCGTCGGTCGAAGAGGTCGATTCCCCCGTGGGTGCTGACCCAGAGCGTGCCGTCGCGGGCTTCGAGAAAGGTGATGACGCGGTTTTCGCTCAGCCCCTGCGCTTCGGTGAAACAGGCGATGTGTTTTTCGACGATGTTGAGTCGGTTCAGACCGCCGCCGATGGTTCCGATCCAGAGCACGCCGGAACGATCCTCGAACAGGGCGCTGATTTCGAACGAACTGATGGCGTGCGGAATGGGGAGTTTTGGGTGGTAGTGTGCCAGTTGGGCGCCGTTCGCATCGTATTTGTAGAGGCCCTGATTGAACGCTCCGACCCAGAGTTCACCCTGGCTGTCCTGAAAGACGATGCGGGATGAGAAGTCGCAGATTCGGTTGACTTTCCAGCTTTCGGGATCCAGAATTCTCACGCCCCAACCGCCCGAGAGGGCGATTTTCCCGTCGCGGAGGGTTCGGATCGAGAGGCATCGGGCGCGGATCTCGTCGCGGAGCACGTTCTGGATCTCTTCGGTTTCGGGGTTGTAGATGGCGGGACCTGCGTCGGTGGAGAGGAGCAGCCGCCCGTCCTCCAGAACGGTGCCGCACTGGATGTAATAACCTCCCCATCGGGGTTTCGAGCGGAGCGAACTGCCGCCGTTTCGGGTATCGAGGCAGGCCAGGCCGTCGTTGCGGCAGACCCAGATGGTTCCGTCGTGATCCTGGAAGATGTCGTTCACAACCTGATCGGCCGAGGCGTGTGACTCATCGTTGATCGGCGTGATGGATTCGGTTGCGGGGTTGTAGCAGTTCAGGCCTCCGGATTCGGTTCCGATGTAGAGCGAGGAGTCTCGGGCGATGAAGAGGGTGAGGACCCGATCGCTCGAGAGGTTTGAGTTGTCGGTCCGAAAGGTTTGGATCCGGTAACCGTCGTATTTGCACAGACCGCTGAAGGTTGCGAACCAGAGATAGCCGTCGGGATCCTGAACGATGGCATTCACGTCGCTGTGAGGGAGACCGTCGTCCATTGAAAGGGTCTGGATTCTTTCGTAGGGGGCGGCCGCGAGGGGAAGTGTTGAAGCGAAGATTCCGGTGAGCAGCAGGAGGCCGGTCACACGGTGCAGGAAAACGGAGAGGGCGGTTGGCACGTTCGTAGAGTCTGGATTTTCTCCTAAAGGTACGACAAAACCCCGATTTTGCCAAATCGGGGTTGGATGCAACGGATGTCGGAGACCTTGCCTGCGACGTTATGTCACTCGTCTCCAGCGGTTCGTTTTTCTCGTTAGGGCCGTTGGCTTTGGTAGAGTTGACGCCTTCGTTGAGCCTCATCTTGGCAGGGTTGCCGTTTTAGTCGGACCGCCGCTCAGGTCGGGTAGCCGATTTGTCTGGACTTCTGCCCTGATCAGACTGTTGTTTTGATCGGACCGCTGTCCTGGTCGGACCTCCGCCCGCTTGACCTGCCTGTCAGTCTCTCTTTTCCGGCGCCCTCTCTTTTCCGGCGCCCTCTCTTTTCCAGCCGTCCTCTCTTTTCCGGCCGTCCTCTCTTTTCCGGCCGTCCTCTCTTTTCCGGCCGTCCTCTCTTCTCCGGCTGTCCTCTCTTCTCCGGCTGTCCTCTCTTTTCCGGCCGCCCTCTCTTTTCCGGCTGTCCTCTCTTTTCCGGCCGTCCTCACTTCTCCGGCCGCCTTCTCTTCTCCGGCCGCCTTCTCTTCTCCGGCCGCTCCCCCCCCGTCAGTCGAGGAATCCTTCGCGGACGAGCTGTTCGCGAATGCGTACCCAATCGGCGACGGGACGCTTTTCCCCGTCGATGAATCGCAGGGGACAACCCAGGTTGCTGTCGTCGATGTAGAGATCGGCGTGGACCTTCGGCGAGGAGGTCCACCGTTTCTGCTCGGGGTTTTCGTTTACGGCGTAGAGGGGGATTCCCTTTTCGCGGAACCAGGCCACGGCCTGATCGAGCAGTTTGCCGTGCCGCATCGAGTAGAGGATCAACCGGCAGCCGTTCTCGACCAGCTCCTTGAGTACGGGGACCGCACCGGCATCTTCTCCGATCTCGGGATAGGCGTGGGTGACAACCGTACCGTCGAAATCGACGGCTATGACAGCGTGATGAATGGCCATGGTCGGACGGATCAGTGTTTGTGTTTATGGTCGTGGTCCTTGTGGTGACGGCGGGTCAGCGAGAGGAGGAAATCCTTGATGCGTTTGCGATAGCTTTCGTCGTGATAGTCGTCGCCGTACCCATACCCGTATCCGTAGCCATATCCGTAACCATATCCGTAACCATACCCGTAGCCATACCCGTGACGGCGGGTGCGGGCACCGTTGAGGACGATGCACATGTTGTGGAGTTTCTTTTCGCGATAGAGTCGCTCGATGTCGGGGAGCTGCCGGCGGTCGAGGACGCCTTCGCGGACGATGTAGATGCAGAGGTCCGAGAGCCGGTCGGTGATCACGGCATCGGCCACCGACATGGCGGGGGTACTGTCGATGAAGACATAGTCGTATTTTTTGCGCAGTTCACCGATCAGCCGGTCGAGCTTCTCGGAAAGGAGCATTTCGGTGGGATTGGGTGGTTGAACCCCGGCATATACGACGTCGAAATTCTCGTGGTAGGAGGTTTTGTTGATGATCGAGTCGATATCGGCGATCGATCCGGCGAGGTAGCCGGTGACGCCGTTACGGGTTTTCCCGTGTCCCATGAGCGTGGAGAGGGCATGACGTCGCAGGTCGAGATCGACCAGCACGACGCGTTTGCCGGCCATGGCGAGCGTCATGGTGAGGTTCATGGCGATGAACGTCTTTCCGGCGTGGGGATTCGACGAGGTGAAGAGGATGGTCCTCATTTCGTTTCCGGCCGAAACGCTCATGAAGGACATGTTCGAGCGGAGGATCCGGAAAGCTTCTGATATGGCGTCGCGGCCGGTTTCGCGGACGACGACTCCGTCCTGGTTTTCGCCTTCGTGGTAGGGGATGTCGCCCAGGAAGGGAGCGCTGAGGTGGTCTTCGATATCCTTGCGGCCGCGAATGGTGGTGTCGAGCATGCTGATCAGGAAGAGCAGACCGAACGGGATGGCCAGACCGACGACCAGTGCGATTCCGAGGATCATCATCGGTCGGGGCGAGATGGGGGCATTGCTGCCGTATGCTGTGTCGATGGTCCGGGAGTTGCTCTCGGCGACGGCGTAGTTGAGTTGGTTCTCCTCCTGTTTGTTGAGCAGGTAGAGGAACAGCTCCTCCTTGATCTTCTGCTGGCGGGTGATTCCGAGGATGACCTTTTCCTGGGAGGGCATGGTCGAGATGCGCCGGTTTGCGAGCTCCTCTTCGCGCCGCATGGCATCGCGCTGGATCTCGAGAGTCGAGATATGGGAGTCGAGCGAAGCGATGATGGTTCGGCGGATCGCGGCGAGCAGGTTGTCCAGATCGCGGATGACGGGGCTGTTTTCGGAGCTGTTTTCGAGGAGTTTTTCACGCTGGAGGATCGAGGTGTTGTACTCGTCGATCTGAGCCGAGACGGCGGCATTGGTGACCGAGGCCATGGCGGGGATCAACTCTCCGGCTTTGGAGGGGTCGCTCAGATAGCTGCGGATGAACTGAGCGACATTGATCTGATTGTCGAGCGAGAGTCCTTCGGCCTTGTACTGCGAGCTTTCGGTGACGCTGCGTGTGGCTTCAGAGGCGATGTCGACCATCTGATTGTCCTTTTTGAGGTTTTCGATGTCGCGGTCCACGTCGCCGAGTTCACGTCCGATGACCTCGAGTCTGGACTTGATGAATTCGGCCGTTGTGACCGAAACGCGGCGTTTGTCGTCGATGGCGTCCTTTTCATAGACGTCGATCAGGGTATTGATGACATCTTCGGCGCGTTTGGCGACGGAGTTGCTCATCGAGATGGTGACCACGGATCCCTGCTTGGCCACATCGCACTTGATGGCTCCGCGGTAGGTGTCGGTCAGGGCCTTGAGCGAACTCTTCCCGACCCGGATGGGGACGCCGTTGAATTTGGGATTCATGTAGAGGGTCTTGTGGACGACGATTTCGCCAATGGGCGTGGGGATCGTGTCACCGTACTGAGCGGTCACGACCGAGCGGCTCTCCTGTTTGGAGACGAAGCCGTCCTGGAACTGGGAGATTTCGATCTGCTGTTCGCCGCGGGGCGTTACGGTCATCGAAAGGGACTGGTTGTCGTCGCCGTTGATGAAGTCCACGTCGATGGGTGACTGTCCGTAGAGGTCCCGGTCGCGGAGGTGCTCGTGAATGGAGTACGCTTCGGTGAGGTTGAGGCGTCGGACGACTTCGGACATCAGCCGGCGAGACTGGAGGATATAGATTTCGTTGTCGACGCTGCGTTGGGTCTGGAAGCTGGCCAGGTCGCTGAAGGCCGAGAGCTCGGGTGCGCCGCCCTTCCGGGAGTCCTTGACGAGGATGGTGGCTGTCCGGCTGTATATTTTCGGGGTTTTGGCCAGGTAGTAGTATGCCACGCCGAGGCAGACGAGAACCGAGAGGACGAACCAGTACCAGTTCATCAGGATCATGCGGATGATGTCGTGCAGGTTGATGGTCCCGGCCTGGTCGTCGTTGAAGGCTTGTTGGGGTATGTTGTTCGGTTGCTGTTCGATCATGATCGGAGTTTATTTGGCGAGGGTGATGATGGAGACGGTGAGCGTAATGACGGAGATCGCCGTGCTGACGAGCGAGAGATAGAAGCTTCGGTTCTGGCTGATCTCGGCCGACTGGGCCTTGTACTTGTTGGGCTTGACGTATACGACGTCGTTCTGCTGGAGGTAGAAGGCCGGGGAGCTGAAGACATCTTTCGAGGTGAGATCGAGTACCTCGATGGTCCGTTTGCCGTCTGCCTCGCGGGCAACGATGACTTCGTTGCGCATGCCGTAAACGGTCATGTCGCCGGCCATGGCCAGTGCGTCGAGGATCGAGATCCGGTCGCGGTCGATCTCGAAGCTGCCGGGACGGGCGACCTCTCCGATGACGGAGAACTTCATGTCGGAGAACTGTACGTTTACCGAGGGGTCGTTGATGTAGCCGCCCTCGACGATCTTGTCGGCAATCAGCCGGGCGAGTTCGTTGCGGGTGAGGCCCTCGCACTTGACGGTTCCGATGATGGGCATCAGGATGCATCCGTTCTCATCGACGGTTCGGGTCTGGAGCGACTCGATATTCGAAAAAGAGCTGGTTCCGTTGGCTGAAAGGGAGTTCATGGCCGTCGAGGAGTTGAACGGTACGGCGAGTTCGGGGTCCTTGCTGTTTACGACGACGATCAGACGGTCGAGGGGTTTGATCCGGATCTCCCCGTTCTGCACGATCTGCTCGGGGGTAGCTGGTTGGACATCCTGCAGGTACCAGACACGTTTCTGGGCGGAGCACGATGCGAGGAGAAGCCCCAGCAGTGCGAATCCGACGAGACGGTATAGGTTGCTCATTTCTAAAAAAATAGATATTTGGTGTGACTCGGTTTGCAAAGATAGTGAAAAATCCGATATTTTTGTTTTCCGGAGCGAGCTATTTCACATAGGAAGAGGATTTGAAGCGGACGATTCGGGAAAAAATTGTATCTTTGGTGTCCGAAAACGAAAAAAATCGGATTCGGAGCATGTTCCGAGCGGGCGGAGTTAGGGAGGGAGCGGCTCTGTTTTGCGAGAGAACTCTCCTCTCTTTTTTGAGGCATCCACGCGTTGCTGCGACCGAATCCGGACAGGAATCATAAACGAAAAAGCGGTAAGATACATGTTGCATCCGGAATGGAGTTATCAGGCGGTGATTTATGAGATGAACGTGCGTCAGTTGACGCCGGAGGGGACGCTCCGTGCGGCAGCTGCGAAGTTGGCGTTTCTCAAGGAGTTGGGTATTGATGCCGTGTGGTTGATGCCGATCTGTCCGATCGGAGTCGAGTCGCGCAAGGGGACGCTGGGGTCCTACTATTCGATCCGGGACTACTGTGCGGTGAATCCGGAGTTGGGGACGCTGGCCGATTTCGATGCCTTTGTTGCGGAGGCGCACCGGCTGGGACTGAAGGTGCTGCTGGACTGGGTGGCCAACCACACGTCGCGGGATGCGCGGTGGTTGAGCGAACGCCCGGCGTCGTGGTACGAGCGGGATTCGTCGGGTGCGGCGGTCATCCCGTGCGACTGGAGCGACACGGCCAAACTCAACTATGCGGAGCCGGGCGTGTGGGAGGACCAGGCCTCGGCGATGGAGTTCTGGATCCGGGAACACGGCGTCGACGGTTTCCGGTGCGACATGGCGATGCTGGTTCCGATTGCCTTCTGGAATGCGACGGCCCGGCGGCTTCGGGCCTTGAAACCGGATCTGTTTCTGCTGGCCGAGGCCGAGCAGCCGAACCTCTTCGAACAGGGGGCCTTCGATGCGTGCTATGCGTGGGAGATGCACCATTTGATGAACGATGTGGCGGCCCAACGGGTCCGTGTGACCTCGCTGCGGGACTACCTTTACGCCGATCAGCACCGTTATCCGGAGTGGGCCATGCGCCTGAGCTTCACGACCAACCACGACGAGAACAGTTGGAACGGTACGGAGTTCGCGCGTCTGGGGGCGGCGCGGGCCGTGATGACGCTCTTCACGTTTGTAGTGCCGCAGGGGCTGCCGCTGCTCTACACGGGACAGGAGATCGGTTACGACCATTCGTTTTCGTTTTTCGACCGGGATCCGATTCCGGCTGAGCGCTACCACGAGAACGAACATACGCAGTTCTTGCGACGTTTGACGTCGTTGCGCCATGCGAATGCGGCGCTGGCGTCGGGCGGTCGCGGGGGCAAGCTGCTGGAGATCCGCAACAATGCGGAGGACTGCCTGATGATTCTGGTTCGCGAAGTTCCGGGCAATCGGGTGATTGCGGTGATGAATCTGTCGCCCTACCGGATCCACGCCGACTACTATACGGGGATCTATGCGGGGATGTATACGGATGCGATGACGGGCTGTGCCTATGAGTTCCGGGGTCGGGTCGAGGAGGATATGGAGCCGTGGAGCTGGCGGATTCTGACGCGATGAACAGAAAAGATCGGGAAAAAACTTTTCCGAAAGGAAAAAATGATCTATCTTTGTCGAAATTGTGTGCATGGAGGTGGCCTGACTGCAGTCGAGGAGCCGGGCGGTGGAACGGAGACGGAACACTCATTTACCAAACATACAATAAACAGTAAAGGCATGAAGAAATTTTACATTCTGATGATTCTGGCTCTTGCGGTTTCGGGGATCCGGGCCCAGGAGCAGACGAAAGAGGCGACGACTCAGCGTCTGGATTCGCTGCAGCAGGTCGTGGACCGGTTGACGACGAATGTGGCGACCATCGAGAAGGAGAACCTGAATCAGGCGATCTGGAAGGACCGGGCGAAGTATTTCAATATCGGCTATGTGAAGCAGACGCTGACGGACAAGACCTTTGGCGGCGACATCACGAGTGACTTCGGCGTGTCGCTGAGCAACGGTAAGACCTACTACCTGCACAAGAAGCCGATTGCGGGGATGATCAAGTTCGGGCTGGACTGGACGTGGCTGGACATCAACTACGCGAAGTCGTCGATTGACTATGGCGACGAGGAGTCGGGGACGACGGAGTCGTCGGATGTGCATCAGGCGGAATTTGGCATGCAGTTCGGACCGTCGGTGACGATCAATCCGGTGCACCACCTGAAGGTGAGCGGCTATTTCCGGGTGACGCCCTCCTATTCGATGCTCTACATGGACGAGACGTTTCATCACCACTACGTGACGATGCTCAATGCGGGCTGTGCCGTGGCGTGGAAGGCCATCTCGCTGGGAGTCGAATGGCGCTGGGGATCGGCCAAATACAATGGTCTGACGCTTGACGGGCTGGATCTCGACGAGGATTCGTTCGGCGAGGAGGACAATCCGTCGATGGGGGATGTGATGGATCAGATGTCGGCGCCGAAGCGCAAGCTGAAGACCTCGTCGATGCGAATCTATCTGAGCTTCCGCTTCTGATCGGCGGTTTTGCTCGCGGAAACGGACGGCCTGCAGGGATGCGGGCCGTTTTTTTTGCGGTCGGGACGGCATCAAGGCCGATCGGGGATTGCACGGGGCGAATATTTCGTTATCTTTGCACTTGAGATATGACGAGGCGACGAATCATAGTGATACTGATGCTCGGACTGCTGAGTTTGACCGCTGCGCAGGCTCGAACGTACCGTCCCGGGGAGATTCCGAACGTGCAGCGGCTCGATGCGCGGCGCTACGTGTCGGACCTCGACGGGATCCTGACGGCGGATGCGACCCGGCGGATCGACTCGATCTGCGCGTCGCTTCGCACGCGGGGGCTGGCGCAGGTGGCCGTTGTGGCCGTTGACGACATTGCCGGCGGAGATACCTTTTCGTTTGCCATCGAACTCTTCCGGAGTTGGGGCGTAGGCTCTTCGCGGAGCAACAACGGACTGGGGATCCTGCTGGTGAAGCATCTGCGCGAGATTCGCTTCGTGACGGGAGGCGGACTGGAGGGCATCCTTCCCGACGCCCTCTGCAAGCGGATCCAGATGCAGCGCATGATTCCCTTCTTCCGTACGGGGGATTACAGTGCGGGCATGGTCAGCGGCGTGGAGGCTGCGGCCCGGGTGCTTGAAGGGGGCGATCCGGATTTGAGCGAGGCGTCCGACGGAGAGCTTCCGTGGTGGGCGATTCTGGCGCTGATCGGAGGTGTTTTCGTGGGCCTTCCGCTGCTGGTGTGGCTGGGCCGGCAACGGATGCGCACCCCGTGCCCGAATTGCGGACACCGTGCGCTGCGCCAGGTGTCGGAGCAGACGCTGGAGGTGACACCGGCCTATCGGGTCGAGGAGTGCGAGTATGAGTGCCGGCATTGCGGACATCGGTTCCGTCGTCGGTTCCGCTCCTACGGCGACGATCATTTCGGAGGTCCGGGTGGCGGAGTGTTCATCGGCGGCGGACTGGGGGGCTTCGGCGGCGGCCGGGGCTCGTTCGGCGGCGGCTTTGGCGGTGGTTCGTTCGGTGGCGGCGGAGCCGGTTCGAGCTGGTGACGCCGGCCAGGATTTGTCTCTCGGGCCGGGGACGGTCTGCGGATGATGCCGTGCTCTGGCCTGCACCTTGCGGGTGACACCGGGCGGAGCGACCCTCTCAAGCCGGAGCCCCGATAATCCGGGCCTGCAGAAGCCGCATGAAAAGGGAAAACAGGAATAATAATAAATAAGTAAACAAACGGGAACAATGAAAAAATGGATTTGGATCGGCGTAGTCGCCGTTGTGGTCCTCTTCCTTTACGGCTCCTACAACGGGCTGGTAAACAAGGAGGAGCGGGTACGGAGTGCGTGGTCGAACGTGGAGACGCAGTACCAGCGCCGTGCGGATCTGATTCCGAACCTGGTCAATACGGTCAAGGGGTACGCGGCGCACGAGCAGCAGACGCTCTCGGAGGTGACCGAAGCGCGGACGCGGGCCACGTCGATCAACCTTTCGGCCGACGACCTGACGCCCGAACGGCTGGCCGAGTTCCAGCAGGCGCAGGCTGGGGTCCGTTCGGCCCTGGGCCGTCTGATCGCCGTTGCGGAGAACTACCCGGACCTGAAGGCAAACCAGAATTTTCTGGAGCTTCAGGCGCAGCTCGAGGGGACGGAAAACCGGATCTCGGTAGCGCGCCAGGATTTCAACCAGGCGGCCGAGAGCTATAACCGGACGGTTCGGCGTTTTCCGACGAATCTCGTTGCCGGGATGTTCGGATTCGAGCGCAAGCCCTATTTCGAGGCTTCGGAGGGGAGCGAAACGGTCCCCGAGGTGAAGTTCTGAGATGCTCAGCGAACGTACGCGCGGCTATGTGCTGGGAACGATAGCCGCCGCCAGCTACGGCCTGAATCCGCTCTTTGCGCTGCCACTCTACGGTGCAGGGATGGGGGCCGATTCGGTTCTGTTCTATCGGTATGTGCTGGCGGTCGTGATGCTGGGTGCGCTGATGCTCTTCCGGCGGCAGTCGTTTGCCCTGAATCGGCGCGACATCGTGCCGCTGGCGGTGATGGGCCTCCTTTTTTCGGCCTCGTCGCTGCTGCTCTTCGAGAGCTACAACCTGATGGATGCGGGCATTGCCTCGACCATTCTGTTTGTCTATCCGGTGATGGTGGCCGTCATCATGGCCGTGGGGTTCCACGAGCGGGTCACCGTCTCCACGGTGCTGTCGATCGTGCTGGCCTGCACGGGCATCTCGCTGCTCTACAAGGGCGGTGACGGTACGACGCTCAACTTGACGGGTGTCCTGCTGGTCTTCCTTTCGGCGCTCTCCTATGCGATCTATATCGTGGCGATCAACCGCTCGTCGCTGCGGAATCTGCCGACCGAGAAGCTCACCTTCTACTGTCTGGTATTCGGGTCGCTGGTCTACGTGGTCCGGCTTCGCGGATGCGCCGACCTGCAGGCCATCCCCACGTTGCTGCTGTGGGTGAATGCCATATCGCTGGCGCTTTTTCCGACGATTATTTCGCTGGTGACGATGGCCGGGGCGATCCGCCGCATCGGTTCGACACCGACCGCGATCCTCGGGGCGCTGGAACCGGTCACGGCGCTGTTTTTCGGGGTTGTGGTCTTCGGGGAGGCCTTTACCCTGCGGATCGGCGTGGGGGTGGTACTGATTCTGGTGGCCGTGACGCTGATCATCGCCGGACAGTCGCTTCCGATCCCCAACGCGGTGACCCATCTGGCCCACTGGATGCGCCGGCCTCACCTGCCGCGGTGGGCCCACCGCTGGGCGCGGTGCCTTCCGCTGCCGCACCCTCGCCACCACCGGCATGGATCCGTCTGAAATCCCCGCTTCTCTTCTTCTCTCTCTCTTTCTCTCTCTCCTTCTCTCTCTCCCCCCCCCCTCTCCCGGAGCCCTTTGCCGGGCCGTTTTCGTTTGGGGTCAGAATCCGGTGCCGGACCCTTTCGAGAGCCGCTCCCGGTCCTCGGCGGATGCCGCCTCGACGGCCCGTTTGCGGAAGGCCTTTCCGCTCTGGAAATTCCACGTCACGCCGAATCGAAACTGAATCTTGCCCCACGCCTGACTGATGTGCATCATGCGGACAAAGTCCTCGTTGTCGCCGCTGGCCCCGATCCGCTGGTCCTGGTCGAGGATGCCGCGCACCGAAAGCGAGAGGAGGAACTGCTCGCCGAGACGCTTCTTGATGCCGGCCTGCAGCGAGTGGCTGGGCAGGACCCAGATGGTCCCCAGGTCGATTCGCCCCTGGTAGAAGTAGGCGCAGTCGATGTAAAACCGGGCGGGCAGCGAAAAGGTGTTCGAGACATTGGCAAAGACCCAGTTGCAGAAGTGCTGCTCACCGTGCTGTTCGATGCGCTGGCCGCGGCGCATGTAGACGCCATTGAGGTTCATCTGCCACCACTTGGCGGGTTGGAAGGGGAGGTTGACCGTTGCGTAGTAGCTGGTCGTGGCGTCGAAGTTGACCCAGTTGATGTGGAGCATGTCGGGGTTCTGGGGGTCGGAGAGCATCGTTTGCAGAATCTCACCGTCAATGATCTGCACGCCTCCCGTGAGTGAGTATTTGTTGGCCAGCACGAGGGTGAGATTCACGTCGTGCTGGAAGGCGGGATCGAGTGCCGGGTTTCCGCTCTGATAGGTGTAGTCGGAGATTTGCGAGCGTTGCGGGTTGAGGCACCAGAAGCTCGGGCGCTGGATCGTGCGGGCATACTGCAGGATGAGCGAGTGGCCCTTTTCCGGTGCCAGCGTATAGGAGATGTTGGCATTGGGGAAGAGCGAGAAGTAGTTTTGGCGCAGGCCGCCGCTTTTGCCGTGGGTGTGGGTGTACTCGCCGCGCAGACCGGCCACGAGGCTCCAGCGTCCGAGCCGGGCCGAAGCGGTTGCATAGAGCGCGGCGATGTTTTCGGTGTAGTTGACCGTATAGCTCTGCCCGTTGTTTCGCAGCCAGGCGTCGGCTTTCCGGTATTCGTAGAGGGCGTCGTTGCGCATGTCGTTGAAGGTGTACTTGGCTCCGGCCTTCAGTGTCCAGCGGGGAGAGAAGTTCTTTTCGAGGGCCAGAGAGGCGGTCATGATGTCGTATTGGCTTGTGGCGGCATCCCGGTAGAGAGAGTCGACGACGGAGGGACCTGAGGTGATGCGGCTTGAATTGTCGTTGCCCGAGTCGGCATCCCGGCGGGTGTAGTCGGCCAGCAGCTTGAGGGTTGAGCCGAGGGTGTCGAGTTTGAGGATGTAGTTGAACGTGGCCGTGTAGTTGTTTCCGCGGTCGTGGTTGTCGAACCGGCTGCGGGTGTTGACCGTGGCCTGCTGATCCATGAGGTCGGTCGAGGTGGAGGTGGGCCCCCACGAACCGTTGTGCCAGACGGACAATTCGGCGCCGAGGCTGTTCTTCGGGTTGATCTCGAAGAGGCCGCCGGCATTGATGCCGTAGTTGCGTTGGTTGTGCCGTGCGTTGGATATTGCCTGGAGGCTCTTTCCCGAGGCGTTGTAACGGGTGTTTTCGCGGGATATCATCCTCTGGTTACCCAGCGATCCCCAGATGGAGGAGTAGAAGTCGACCTTCCCGGAGTGGAGGTTGATGTTGGCCGAGGGGTCATAGGTGTGGATGTATCGGCTTTGCGAGGTGTTGAAGGCGACGGATCCGTTCAGGCCGTTTTCGCGGCGTTTTTTGAGGGTGATGCGGATGACGCCGGAGGCGGAATCGGCGTCGTAGTCGGCTCCGGTGACGGGTATGACCTCGATTTTCTGAATCTCCTCGGCGCGCAGCGAGCGCAGATAGGTGAGCAGTTGCGTGTTGTCCATCTTCAGTTCGCGGTCGTTGATGTAGACCTTCGAGCCGCTTTTGCCGTTGATGGAGATCTTCTCGCCGTCGATCCAGACGCCCGGGGCCTGTTCGAGCAGATCGATGCCGTCCTTTCCGATGGCTGCAGGGGCGTTTGCCACGTCGACGACGAAACGGTCGGCTTCGCGCCTCACGAGCCGGGCCGAGACGACAACCCCCTCGATTTGGGTCGGGGAGCTGCGGAGGACAAAGTCGCCCAGATCGTTGTTCTCTTCGACGCGGATCAACTGCTTGAGGGGTTCGCAACCGAGGTATTGAATCTGAAGGTCGTATTGGCCGGGAGTGGCCTCCAGTTGGAATCGTCCGTCGGCATCGGTAGCCATGCCGGCCACCTGGCGTCCCTCCCTGAGGAGGACGACCGTTGCATATTCGATGGCCTTGCCCTGCTGGTCGACGACGCGTCCGTGAGCCGGGCAGAGTCTGGCGGCCGAAGCCTCAATGGCGCAGATGATCATCACGATCCAAATGATCCACTTTTTCATGGGAAGTATCGGGTTTTGGCACGAGGCCGATTTGTTTACACCACAAAGATATGTAAAAATATTTATACTTTGCAATGCATAGTACTAATTTTTTTTGAAAAAAGTGGATACATATATAAAAAGGGGAAGGCCCGGGAAAAAATGTTGAAAAAACGATCGGCGGTAGGGTAGGAAAGCCGGGAAATAATCACTAAATTTGCAGATTGATAGGGTTGCGGACGCTTTTCTGCGGCCCTCCCGAACGGAAATCAAGAGCCTTATGTTGAGCGCATTGTACTACGTATTTCTGGTGTTGCTGTGCACCGTGTTCATGATTCTGTCGGCCGTAGCGCTGGTCGTTTGCTACCCGTTCGACCGGGGTCGTCGGGTGGTCCACGAACTGTCGCGCATTCTGGTGCGGATCTTTTTCTTCATCCCGTTGCGCTGGCGCCAGCGGGTCGAGGGTCGTGAGCTGATCGACCGGCGGAAGCAGTACGTGATCGTCATCAACCACAACACGGTGATCGACATTCCGACGCTGTACTACCTGCCGCTCAATTTCCGGTGGGTATCGAAGCGTGAGGTCTTCAAGGTTCCCTTCTTCGGGCAGTACCTCGTGCTTCACGGCGACATCTGCATCAACCGGGGACGTGCGACCGCGGCGCTGGAGCAGATGATCCACCAGGGCAAGGAGTGGATCTCGCGCGGGGCGTCGATTGCGATCTTCCCCGAGGGTACGCGCTCGAAGGACGGGGAGATCCACCGTTTCAAGCCGGGGGCCTTCACGCTGGCGCGTGAGGCCGGGGTCGATATCCTGCCGGTGGTGATGGACGGCACGCGGACGCTGGTCCGCCGGAATCTGCTCTTCAACTGGGGCAACCGGATCACGATCCGGGTTCTGCCGCCGATTCCGGCGGAGCGCGTGGCGGCGACGGACCCGCACGAACTGATGGAGGAGGTCCACGACTCGATGTGCGCGGCGCTGGCCGAGATCCGGCAAAAACGATAGACTATGGCAGATTTACTCAATACGAATCAGAACAACTACGGCGACGACGCGATCCGGACGCTCACCCCGCGTGAGCACGTGCGGCTGCGTCCGGGCATGTATATCGGCAAGCTGGGCGACGGCACGCAGCCCGACGACGGTATCTACGTGTTGATCAAGGAGGTGACCGACAACTCGATCGACGAGTACATGAACGGTTTCGGCCACCAGATCGACATCACGGTTGCGGACGGTCTGGTGACGGTGCGCGACTACGGGCGCGGCATTCCGCTCAAGTCGCTCTCGGCGGCGGTGAGCGTGATGAATACGGGCGGCAAGTACGACGATGACGAGGAGGGTGCGGCTTTCAAGAAGACCGTGGGTCTGAACGGAGTGGGCGTCAAGGCGGTGAACTACCTTTCGAGCCAGTTCTGGGCGCGGTCTGTGCGCGACGGCGAGGCCCATACGGTCTATTTCGAGAAGGGCCTCGAACAGAGCGACCGCTGGGAGAGCGGCCTCACGGAGAAGAACGGCACGGAGATCCGTTTCCGGGTCGACGAGGAGGTCTTCGGCCCCTACAGCTACAATCTGGAGTATGTCGAGCAGCTGGTGCGCAACTATACGTACCTGAACCGGGGGCTGACGATCCGCCTGAACGGCAAGTCGTACGCCTCGAAGAACGGACTGCTCGACCTGCTGAACGAGAACATGTCCGAGGAGCCGCTCTATCCGCCGATTCACCTTTCGGGCGAGGACATCGAGGTGGCCATCACCCACGGCACGGGCTACGGCGAGAGCTGCTACTCGTTCGTTAACGGACAGTACACGACGCAGGGCGGCACGCACCAGGCGGCCTTCCGCGAGGCCTTTGCCAAGACCGTCCGCGAGTTCTACCACAAGGACTACGACCAGTCGGACATCCGCACGTCGTTCATCGGGGCCATTTCGATCCGGGTTTCGAGCCCGATCTTCGAGTCGCAGACCAAGACGAAACTCGGTTCGAAGGAGATGTCGAAGTCGGGCCCGACGATCCGCAACTTCGTGATGGAGTTTTTGGGCAAACACCTCGACGATTACCTGCACAAACACCCCGAGACGGCTCAGATCCTGCAGCGGAAGATCGTCGAGAATGAGAAGGAGCGCAAGGCGATCTCGGGCGTACAGAAGAAGGCGCGCGAAACGGCCAAGAAAGTGTCGCTCAACAACCGCAAGCTGCGCGACTGCAAGATCCACCGCACGGACAAGAACGAACTGGCCGAGCAGTCGATGATCTTCATCACGGAGGGCAATTCGGCGTCGGGTTCGATCACCAAGAGCCGCGACGTGCGTACGCAGGCGGTCTTCTCGCTGCGCGGCAAGCCGCTCAACTGCTTCGGGCTGACGAAGAAGGTGGTCTACGAGAACGAGGAGTTCAACCTGCTGCAGGCGGCGCTGAATATCGAGGAGGACATGGACAATCTGCGCTACAACAAGGTGGTGATCGCGACGGATGCCGATGTCGACGGCATGCACATCCGGCTGCTGATGATGACCTTCTTCCTGCAGTTCTTCCCCGACGTGATCCGTCAGGGGCACCTCTTCGTGCTGCAGACGCCGCTGTTCCGCGTGCGCAACAAGAAGGAGACGATCTACTGCTATTCGGAGGAGGAGCGGCTGCGTGCGATTGCGAAACTGGGTGCGAGTGCCGAGATCACGCGCTTCAAAGGTCTTGGCGAGATTTCGCCCGACGAGTTCCGGGAGTTCATCGGCGAGAACATGCGCCTGGACATGGTGCGCATCACGAAGGACGACCCGATCCACGACCTGCTGGAGTTCTACATGGGCAAGAACACCTACGAGCGGCAGGGCTTCATCATCGACAATCTGCGTATCGAGGAGGACCTCGTGGAGCAGGATCTGAAAATCAACTGACGAATTATGGCAAGAGACAAACATAGAGACGACGAGACGCTGCTTCCGGAGGAGGCCTTCGACGAGGATGCCTCGACGCCCGAATCGGACTACGGTGCAGACGAGGAGGCCGAGGGGGCTGAAGGGGCAGAGGGGGTTGAAGAGGCCGAGGGGGTTGAAGACGCCGAGGGGGCTGAAGGGGCAGAGGCGACTGAAGGGGCAGAGGAGGCTGAAGGGGCCGAGGGGGCCGAAGGCGCAACGACTGCCGGAGATTCCGCCGCGAACGGAGCGTCGGGCGGCGGAGTGCGGCGCTCGGGAAAGTTCGACCGCCTGACACACGACGAGGGTGACGTGCGCAAACTGACGGGCATGTACAAGAACTGGTTTCTGGATTACGCCTCGTACGTGATTCTGGAGCGTGCCGTACCACACGTCGAGGATGGCCTGAAACCCGTTCAGCGACGCATTCTTCACGCCATGAAGGTGGTCGACGACGGCCGTTACAACAAGGTGGCCAACCTCGTGGGCCAGACCATGCAGTACCACCCGCACGGCGACGCCTCGATCAAGGATGCGCTGGTGCAGCTGGGACAGAAGGACCTGTTGATCGACTGCCAGGGTAACTGGGGCAACATCCTCACGGGCGACGAGGCGGCCGCGGGCCGATACATCGAGGCGCGGCTGTCGAAATTCGCGCTGGATGTGGTCTTCAACAAGAAGACCACGGAGTGGATGCTCTCGTACGACGGCCGCAAGGAGGAGCCGGTGACGCTTCCGGTGAAGTTCCCGCTGCTGCTGGCGCAGGGTTCGGACGGTATTGCCGTGGGTCTGGCGTCGAAGATCCTGCCGCACAATTTCAACGAACTGATCAACGCTGCGATCGCCCATCTTCAGGGTCGAGAGTTCCAGCTCTACCCGGACTTTCCGACCGGCGGCATGGCCGACGTCAGCCGCTATAACGACGGTCTGCGGGGCGGTACGGTGAAGGTGCGAGCGAAGATCTCGAAGATCGACAAGCGGACGCTGGCCATCACCGAAATCCCCTACACGACGACCACCGAGTCGATCAAGGAGTCGATCATCAAGGCCAACGACAAGGGGAAGATCAAGATCCGCAAGGTGGACGACAATACGGCCGACAAGGTGGAGATCATCATCCAGGTGGCGCCGGACGAGTCGTCGGACAAGACGATCGACGCCCTCTACGCCTTTACGGACTGCGAGGTCTCGATTGCGCCGAACGCCTGCGTCATCTGGGACGACAAACCGCACTTTCTGGGCGTGTCGGAGATCCTTCGCCGCTCGGCCGACCATACGCGCGCGCTGCTGGGACAGGAGCTTCAGATCCGCCTCGGCGAACTGAACGAGGCGTGGCATGCGGCGTCGCTCGAGCGGATCTTCATCGAGAACAGGCTCTACCAGCTGATCGAGGGGTGCAAGACTCGCGAAGAGGCTTATGCGGCCGTGGATAAGGGGCTGGAACCCTTCAAGAAACAGCTGCGACGTGAAGTGACGCTTGAAGACGTGCAGCGCCTGACGGAACTGAAATTTATCCGCATTTCGCGCTACGATTCGGAGAAGGCCGACAACGAGATCCGCCAGATCGAGGAGGATATCAAGACGACGCAATACAACCTCGACCATCTGACCGACTATGCGGTGGCGTGGTACGAGCGGATCCGCGACAAGTACGGCAAGGGGCGCGAACGGCGCACGGAGCTGCGCGAATTCGACTCGATCGAGGCGACGAAGGTGGCCGTGACGAACGCCAAACTTTACGTCGACCGGGCGGAGGGCTTCTTCGGCATCGGCAAGACGATGAAGGATGCGGAGTTCGTGTGCGACTGCTCGGATATCGACGACGTGATCGTCTTCACGAAGGACGGACGCTACATCATCACGAAGGTGAGCGAGAAGGCCTTCTTCGACAAGGGGATCTACTACATCGGCATCTTCAAGCGCAACGACGAGCGGACGATCTACAACGTCCTTTACCGCGACGGCAAGAACGGACCGATCATGATGAAGCGCTGCGCCATCAAGGGCATCACGCGCGACAAGGAGTACAACATCACGAAGGGAACGCCGAAGAGTGAGATTCTCTATATGTCTGTCAATCCGAATGGTGAGGCCGAGGTGCTGAAGGTTTACTTCAAGCCGCGTCCGCGTCTGAAGAAGGTGATTGTCGACCTGGATTTCTCGACGCTTGCGATCAAGGGCCGCCAGAGCCAGGGCAACCTCTTCTCGCGTTACGGCATCCACAAGATCGTCCTCAAGGAGCGGGGTACCTCGACGCTGGGCGGTCAGGATATCTGGTACGACGAGGATGTGCGGAGGTTGAATGCCGACGGCCGGGGCCGCCTGCTGGGCGAGTTCAAGGGCGACGACAAACTGATCGTCTGGACGGCCAAGAACCAGTATTACATTACGGGCTACGACCTCGGACAGCACTTCCCCGACGATACGACCTATGTGGGCCGCTATTCGGCCCACCGGGTCTACAGCCTCTGCTACTACGATCAGGAGCAGCAATACTACTATCTGAAACGTTTCACGGCCGAGTTGTCGGACAAGATGCAGGAGTTCCTCGATCCGGAGGACCGCTTTGTCTGTGTGACCGAGCGGGCGGGGGCCAAGCTGGAGATCACCTACAAGGGGGCGCACGCCTCGCGGCCGGCCGATCTGATCGATGTCGACGAATTTGTCGGCGTGAAGAGCCATCGCGCCAAGGGCAAGCGGTTGACCACTTACGAGGTGGATACACTGCGGATGATCGAAACGGAGCTGGCTCCCGAGCCGGAACATTCGGACGATGAGGCGATTGACGGCGATCACTTGACGGATACTTCAGATAACGACGTTCAAACGGCTGATCCAAAGTCCGGAAAATCCTCCGACGGAGCCTCCGGTGGGGAAAAACCGGTGCCGACGCTGTCGGATGCGGGGCTTCCGCCTTCGGGCTCGAATGCCGGCGGGGTGGAGTTTGAGATCGAACGGCCCAAGGGCGATGCCGACCAGATGATCGACCCCGAACAGTTGAATCTTTTCTGACAAAAAAACGAACGATGGGACTGCTGTTTCTGGTTGGGTACATGGGTTGCGGCAAGAGCACCCTGGGGCGTCGGCTGGCCCGGCGCCTGGGGGTCCCGTTTCTCGATACGGATACGCTGATCGAGGCCCGTGAAGGGGCTTCGGTTTCGGATCTCTTCCGTTACGAGGGCGAGGCGCATTTCCGCGAGGTGGAGCGTGCGGTGCTCGAAGAGGCCATTGTCGGGAATGAATCGGCCGTTGTCTCCACGGGCGGCGGTCTTCCGGTGTGGCGCGACAACATGGAGCGCATGAATGCTGCCGGGCGGACGATCTATCTGCGGCGTTCGGCAGAGAATATCGCCGGGCGGCTGAGCCCCTACGGACGGCGCAAACGTCCGCGGCTGCAGGGGCTCAATGATGAGGAGCTCGTAGCCTTCATGACGCGGGACATGGCCGAACGCGACCCCTTCTACGGACGGGCGACGCTGGTGATCGAGTGCGACCGCTTGTCGGACGATGAGATTGTGGCCCGTATCCTCGGCGACGGGGCGGAACCGGAAAAATGACGGGTGCTCCGGGCCGGAGACGTAACGGGAAGCACGGGGCCGGAGGCGCGGAACTCGACGTGGCATCCGGGCAAGAGCAAACAACGAAACAAAGTGAACGATTCTCCCATAGGTGTTTATGATTCGGGGCTGGGTGGGCTGACTGTCTGGCTCGAGATCCGGCGGTTGCTGCCTGCCGAATCGCTGGTCTATCTGGGCGACGGCAAGAATTGTCCCTACGGTTCGCGTCCCGGAGAGGAGATCCGCGTGCTGGCTGACGAGGCGGTCGGACGGCTCGTGCACGATGAAGGGTGCAAACTGGTGGTGGTGGCCTGCAATACGGCGACGGCCGCGGCGATCGACTCTCTGCGGGCGAAGTATGCCGGAGTGCCGATTGTCGGCATGGAGCCTGCGGTGAAACCCGCCTGTCTGGCCACGCGCAGCCGGGTGGTGGGTGTGCTGGCCACGGAGCGGAGTCTCGACGGCGAGCTGTTCCGCCATACGGCGGCCCGGTATGGCGAAGGCATTGAGGTGCTGACGGTTCCGGGGCGCGGCTTTGTCGAACTGGTCGAGTCGGACCGGGAATCGACGCCCGAGGCCGAGACCTGCGTACGGGCCGCCGTGGAGCCGATGCTGGAGCGGGGCGCCGACCAGATTGTGCTCGGATGTACGCACTATCCCTTCCTGCTGCCCGTGTTGAAGCGGGTGGTCGCCGGGCACGGGGTGACGATCGTCGATCCATCGCCGGCCGTGGCGCGGCGGGTTGAGCAGCTGCTTGACGAAAACGGTCTGAGGGCTTCGCGGATGCATCGTCCGACGTTTGAGTTCCGTACGTTCGCCGACGAGGCCTATCGCCGGCGTCTCGAACGCAAGGCACTGGAATCCTTGTAGTTCGGGCGTATTGGAACGGGGCGTCTGAAGCCGCCGGGCCGCGTTTGGCCTTTTCAGCCTGCGGCCCGAAGATCGGCTTCCGCTCTTTTTTGTCCCTTTTTGTCCCTTTTCACCCGCGCGAGGCCCGGAATCTCGGAAAAAATTCGTAACTTCGCTCGATCTTTCAGGTGTAAGAATTCAACGGCAATGGCATCCCGAAATACCTCTTCCAACGCTCGGCAGAACGTTCAGCGCTCGAATCGCGACAGCGCCCGCTGGATTGCGGGTCTGTTGTTGCTGTGCGTGGGCATCTTTGTCGCGGCGGCGGTCTTTTTCTCCTTTTTCAGCTGGGCCGACGATCAGAGCGTGCTCCAGAAGTCGACCGAGGAGCGCGAATGGGTCGGTGCGGAGGTCGAAAATCCCTGCGGCCCTCTCGGCGCCCGGCTCGGACGTTTGCTGGTGGACAATTCGTTCGGCGTCTTCGGTATCCTGATTCCCGTGATGCTGATTCTCCTGGGGGTGCGGATCATCCGTCAGAAACCCCTGCGGATCAACCAGTCGATCCTCTCGCTCTGCTTCATCATGATTCTCGGATCGCTCTCGCTGGGCTATCTCTTCGATGCCCGCTGGAGCCTCTGCTCGAGCACCGGGTGGGGCGGCGCATTCGGCAATCTGCTGGCCAGCCGTCATGCGGTCGGCCAGACGGCTGCCATCGGAGTGCTGCCCGGCGCCATCGGCTCGCTCGGAACGCTGATTGTCCTGATCGGCGGCTGGATTCTCACCGGGGTCTTCATCAACCGCAATTTCATCAACAAGGTCAACCGGGCCGGGAACGTCCTCGTCGGCCAGAGTGAAAAGATCGTCGATACGGTCCGCAGCAAGGTCGTACATGCCCATGCGGCGGAGGCCGATACGGCGTTCGACGAAGAGTCCGGGGATGTGCCGGGTGAGGCGTCGGAATCGGCGGTTCCTGCTGCGGCAGCCGCGGGGCGAGGCCCGGAGACGCGTCGCGGGGAGACCCGGAGAACCGAGTCCGGACGCGAGGCTCAGACCGGGCGTGCAGCCGCGATGGAGAACGACCGGACCGTGGACCGCGAAACCGGACGGGGCGTTGCGACCGGACGCGAAGCCGTGGCGGAGCGTATGGGAGGGGCCTCGGCGTTGCAGAACGATGCACGGGCCGAAGGCACGCGCGACGTGCGGGATTCCGGAGCCTTCGGGGCGCAGTCGGAATCGGCGCGGACGTCGTATGTGCAGCCCCGGCCTGGAGCGACGGAACAGCCCGTGCCGACTCCGCGAAGCGGGGTGCAGCGGCAATCCGGTGAGGAGGAGAGCCCCTTTGTGGAGCTGACTCCCGACGGACGCCCGATCGAGCCTGCCGTCATGACGGACGAGGATGACGAGTTTACGGAGGTGGATCTCTCCCGTCCCGAGGGCCGTGTGGTGATGGGTCGCGGCGGATTGATCGAGTTGGAGCGTCCGCAGCCGCGGCGTACGGCCTCGGTCGGTGCAGGCGGTGCGGGCGACGATCCGTTTATCGAGATTACGGTCGGGGAGGAGGGCCCCGAAACGAAGGCGGCATCCGACGAACCGTTCGTCGAGCGGACGATCGAGCCGGCTGCCGGGTCGGCCCCGGAGCAGCATCCCGGAACGTCGGGCGAAGCGGTACAGACTCCCCTGTCGGAGCGCATGCCCGCCGCGGCGACGGACGTGGCGCCGGAGGAGGCGGTTCGGACCGGGACGGAGACCGGTCTGCCGGCATCCGATGCGCGGGTGGCCGGTGGAGTGACGGCCGCGGCTGGAGTCTCGGCGGCGGAAGGCGCCAAGGAGGGGGTTGTGGTGACGGTGGAGTCCCGCGAGGCCAAACTCGTCGACGAAAAGTCGATCCCTACGGAGAGCTACGATCCGCTGAAAGATCTCATGAACTACCACAAGCCGCCCGTGACGCTGCTGGAGGACTACATTTCGGATGAAGGGGTCTCCGACGAGGAGATCTACGAAAACAAGACCCGCATCGAGGAGACGCTCAAGTATTTCGGCATCCCGATCCAGCGTATCAAGGCGACGGTCGGCCCCACGGTCACGCTCTATGAGATCGTCCAGGCCCAGGGGGTCAAGATCTCGAAGATCCAGGGGTTGCAGAACGATATCGCCCAGAGTCTGAAGGCCGAATCGGGCATTCGCATCATCGCCCCGATCCCGGGTCGCGGTACGATCGGTATCGAGGTCCCGAACCGCCACAAGCAGATCGTTTCGATGTATTCGGCCATCCGTTCGCTGCGCTTCCAGGAGTCGAAGGCCGAACTGCCGGTGGTCATCGGCCGCACGATCCAGAACGAAAACTACGTCTTCGACCTGACGAAGATGCCCCACCTGCTGGTGGCCGGTGCCACGGGCCAGGGCAAGTCCGTGGGGCTGAACGCCATCATCACCTCGCTGCTCTACCGCAAGCACCCCGCGCAGCTGAAGTTCGTGATGATCGACCCCAAGATGGTCGAATTCTCGCTCTACGCCAAGATCGAACGCCACTTCCTGGCCAAGATGCAGTCCGAGGACGAGGCCATCGTCACCGACCCCAAGAAGGCCGTCTACACGTTGAACGCCCTCTGCTCGGAGATGGACATGCGTCTGGAACTCTGCAAGAAGGCCGAGGTGCGCAACATCGCCGAATACAACGCCAAGTTCGTGGCCCGGCGGCTGAACCCGATGCACGGCCACCGCTACATGCCCTATATCGTGGTGGTGATCGATGAGTTCGCTGACCTGATCATGACCGCCAAGGAGGTCGAAACGCCCGTGACACGTCTGGCCCAGAAGGCCCGTGCCATCGGTATTCATCTGATCATCGCCACGCAGCGTCCGTCGGTCGACGTCATCACGGGTAAGATCAAGGCCAACTTCCCGGCCCGTATCGCCTTCCGTGTGATGCAGATGATCGACTCGCGGACGATCATCGACCGTCCGGGTGCCGACCAGCTGATCGGCCGCGGCGACATGCTCATCTCGAAGGATGGCGAATTGACCCGTATCCAGTGTGCGCTGGTCGAAACCAAGGAGGTCGAGCGCATCGTCGACTACATCTCGAAACAGCAGGGTTATACGGAGGCCTATGCGCTGCCCGACTATACGCCCGACAGCGACGGCGGCGGCCAGATGGGCAGCGAAGAGTCGTCGGCTCCGGTGAAGTACGATTCGCTCTTTGCCGAGATTGCCCGTGATGCCGTCTCGAGCGGCCAGATCTCCACGTCGATGATTCAGCGCAACTACGAGGTGGGATTCAATCGCGCGGGCCGTATCATGATGCAGCTCGAGCGAGCCGGTATCGTCGGCCGTCAGCAGGGGGCCAAACCCCGCGATATTCTCTTCTACGACCTGCCTTCGCTCGAAGCCAAACTGCAGGATCTGGGCGTCTCGTAAGGGTCGGCAGCCGGGGCCGGGAGCCTCTGGTGGTGGAACTGGGTCTGGCGTGGAGTTGCGTGCGGCGGTGGAACCGTGTGCAGTGGAGCGGGAGTGTGCGGCGGTGGAACCGTGAGTGCCGGGAGTATCGGGTATGCCGGGATGGCGGGGTTCAAAAGGATAAGTCCGAAAAAGCGGGGAGTCAGGCAATCAAACCCGGGCGGAAATCGTTTAAAGGATAAATCAAACGTGTAAAATATGAAACGCTGGTTGTTGTTGCTGGCCATGGCTGCCGGTGTCGGGACGGTGTCGGCGGCCGGACGCGCCGCCGAGATTCTCGAAGGGTTGGCGGCCGGATTCCGTGCCATGAAGGGGTATGAGGTCGACTTTGTGATCGAGGCGGGCGACTACCGTGCCGCAGGCAGTTATGCCGTGCAGGGGACAGGGTATGCCCTCTCGCTGGGCGATGCCGAGGTCTACGGCGACGAAAAGGTTCGCTACGAGGTCGACAACGACCGGCGTGAGGTGACGATTGCCGGAGTCGACTCCACGAGCCGCAACATCCTGAACAACCCCGTGCGGGCGTTCGATTTTCTGGGCGACGATTACCGCGCCGAACTCCTCTCCGAAACGGGAGGCAAGGCCGTGGTCCGGCTGACTCCGGTGGAGGGCAGCGGCGCCTCGGCCGGAACGGTCACCGTGACGGTCTCGACCGCCACGATGCGTCCCGAGCAGCTCGATTACGACTATGACGGCGAACGCATCCGGGTTGTGGTGCGGCGTGTCGCGCCGCTGGCGGGACCGCTTGCCCGCTTCGAGCGGAGCCGCTTCGAGGGGTACGAGTTCATCGACTTCCGTTAATCTTGTCGGATGGCGGAGCGGATCGTCAGTCGGTTCGTTAAAAATATGGCGGCACGTCGTCTGTTGTTGATAGAGCGTTAGAGATCCTCTCCGTTGGCTTCATTGTACTTGTTATCGTAATACATGCAAATGTAATATTTCCTGGCATATTCTGAAATCTTAAACCAAACGAATTTATTATAAGTTGCAAGATCATACATCAATTTATTAGTAATATACTTTATTCGGATTTCGGCTGATATTTTTTCTGTCGGATTGTCCAGCTGTTCTTGTGTATATTTGGACAGCAGCGATTTTTTCGATTCATTGTATATGGCTACGGTGTCCAATTGGGAAATTTGGTAAAAACCGGCCTCGTAGCGTTTTTCGTTGACTGTTATTTCATAGGAAATATCTTCGTCGTCGGGAATTGTTTGTTCCTTATCGGTCATGGGTGTATATCTCGGATTGTTTTCGAATTGCCGACAAAGCAAATTAAATCGGATTCTGATATCTGTTTCACCACAGGTGTTTTTATCTGCCAACATGATTCTATAGACTTTATTGTTGTTCGTTACAACATATACACGGACATCGGTTCCATTGAACTCGCCTTCCAAAACATCTTTGTCCCATGTGGTGGATGTGAACCCTTTGGCTTTCAGTTTTTCAATCATGGCGGGCTTGTATCCGTCGACCGGGATACCGAGAAATTCTGTAACGTCTTTTTCCGTTTCTTGCGCTTGCAAGGCCGTAGTGCAGACGAAAGCAATGGCTACGCATAAAAGTTTCTTCATGGGTGTTGTCGTTTTGTCCCGCTGGCGGCTCCTCCGGCGGTCATTTGTAAACAAGAAGCGTGGTGCCGCAAATGCCACGTCTAAACTTGAAGGTCGTAGGAAACCCATAGATGCAGATGTAGCAACAGCAGCCCACGCCATAGCGTGAGAGCAGCCATGTCATCCTTGCATCTAATTGAAAATTTCCTACGTTTTCAAGTTACAAGATGAGCATAACGCTTCTTTCAGTATGTCCGGGTCAGGTATGGCCCTACGACAAAGATACAAAAAAAACGTGACAACCTTCTTTTTTCCGGCAAAAACTACCGTTCTTTCTGCAAACTGCCTCCGGGGTTTAAGTCGTTGGTTGGATGAAAGGCCGATGGTTTGTGCGAATCGGACCATCCTCCCGGACCGTTTTGTCCGACCCTCTGTCGGGTGAAAATTTTTTGGGCCTCAAATCGCCCGAAAAGGGCCAAAAAACGGTATGTCCCCTGAAAAAATATCCCACGCGCGTGCGTTTTTCTGCGCCCAAAGTTGCCCGGATCGCAAGAAATTACTATTTTTGTTCGTTATTTGGCGGGCCGCACTGACGACCCGCATGGAAATCCGGTTATACAGAAGAGATAGATGCTTACAGAAGAAGAAAAGAATGCCGGTTTGGTGGGACGGATCATCCCCATCAATATCGAAGAGCAGATGAAGTCGGCCTACATCGACTACTCGATGTCGGTCATCGTGTCGCGCGCCCTGCCCGACGTGAGGGACGGCCTGAAACCCGTTCACCGACGCATCCTCTACGATATGAGCGCGGAGCTCAACCTCTACTCCGACAAACCCACCCGTAAGTCGGCCCGTATCGTCGGCGACGTGCTCGGTAAGTTCCACCCCCACGGCGACTCGTCGGTCTACGACGCCATGGTCCGCCTGGCTCAGGACTGGTCGATGCGTTACCCGCTGGTCGACGGACAGGGTAACTTTGGCTCGATGGACGGCGACTCCCCGGCCGCCATGCGTTACACCGAGGCCCGCATGAAGAAGATCACCGACGAGGTGATGGCCGATATCGACAAGGAGACCGTCGACTGGACGCTCAACTTCGACGATACGATCCCCGAACCGACGGTCCTTCCGACCCGTATTCCACTGCTGATCGTCAACGGTGCCAGCGGTATCGCCGTCGGTATGGCCACCAACATGGCTCCGCACAACCTCTCGGAGGTGGTCGACGCCTGCTGTGCCTATGTCGACAATCCCGAGATCTCGGGCGAGGAGCTGCTGCACTACGTCAAGGGCCCCGATTTCCCCACGGGCGGTATCATCTACGGCTACGAAGGGGTCAAGGAGGCCATGCTCACGGGCCGCGGCCGCGTGATGATGCGCGCCAAGACCGAAATCGAACATACGCCCAGCGGCCGTGAATGCATCGTCGTCACGGAGATCCCCTACATGGTCAACAAGGCCGAGATGATCAAGAAGATCGCCGACATGATCAACGAAAAGAAGATCGAAGGCATCTCCTACATCAACGACGAATCGGACCGAAACGGTCTGCGTATCATCATCATTCTGAAACACGATGCCGTGGCCAGCGTGGTGCTCAATACGCTCTTCAAGAATACGCCGCTGCAGACGTCGTTCGCCGTGAACAACATCGCGCTGGTAAACGGCCGCCCGCAGCTGCTGTCGATGCGCGACCTGATCCGCTGCTTCATCGACCACCGTCACGACGTGGTCGTACGCCGCACGCGCTTCGACAAGCGCAAGGCCGAGGAGCGTCTGCACATCGTGCTGGGTCTGCTGATCGCCCAGGACAACATCGACGAGATCGTTCATATCATCCGTTCGTCGCAGACCCCCGATGCCGCCAAGCAGACCATGATGGAGCGTTTCGAACTTTCGGACCTGCAGGCTTCGGCCATCATCGAGATGCGTCTGCGGGCCCTGACCGGTCTGGAGCGCGGCAAGCTGGTCGCCGAGCGCGACGAACTGCAGGCGCTGATCGCCCATCTGACGGAGGTGCTCGCCAGCGTCGAGATGCAGATGCAGATCGTCAAGGACGAGCTGATCGAGATCAAGGAGAAGTACGGCGACGAGCGCCGCACGGAGATCGTCTATGCGTCGGAGGAGTTCAACCCCGAGGATTTCTACGCCGACGACGACATGGTGATCACCATCTCGCACATGGGCTACATCAAGCGTACGCCGCTGGCCGAATACCGCACGCAGAACCGCGGCGGCGTGGGGGCCAAGGGCAGCGCCACGCGTGACGAGGACTTCATCGAGCACATCTACGTGGCCTCGATGCACAACACGATGCTCTTCTTCACGGAGAAGGGCCGCTGCTACTGGCTGAAGGTCTACGAGATTCCCGAGGGAACCCGTTCGTCGAAGGGCCGCGCCATTCAGAATATCATCCAGATCGAACCCAACGACAAGGTCCGCGCCTATATCAACGTCAAGCGCCTGAATGATGAGGAGTATGTCAACAGCAACTACATCATCATGTGCACGAAGGACGGTACGATCAAGAAGACGAAGCTCGAAGCCTACTCGCGGCCGCGTCAGAACGGCGTCAACGCCATCGTTATCCGGGAAGGTGACCAGCTCATCGAGGCCAAGTTGACCAGCGGTCATGCCGAGGTGATGATCGCCGCCCGCGACGGCAAGGCCATTCGTTTCAACGAGAATACGGTGCGCCCGATCGGACGTGTCGGCGCCGGAGTGCGCGGCATCTCGCTCGACGAGGGCGACGAGGTCGTGGGCATGATCTGCATCGAACCCGACTCGAAGCAGGATGTGCTGGTGCTGAGCGAGAACGGTTACGGCAAGCGCACCGATCTGGACGAGTACCGCATCACCAACCGCGGCGGAAAGGGCGTCAAGACGATCAACATCACGGAGAAGACCGGCAAGCTGATCTCGATCCAGGCCGTCACGGACGACAACGATCTGATGATCATCAACCGCTCGGGTCTGACGATCCGTACGGCCGTGTCGCAGATCCGTCTGGCAGGCCGCGCCACGCAGGGTGTGCGCATCATCAACCTGCGCGAGGGCGATGCCATCGCTTCGGTGATGGCCGTACCGGCTGCCAGTGAGGAGGAGAATCCTCAGTCCGAGGGAGCTGAAGGCAGCGAGGCGACCGCAACGGCCGAGGCCGGAGCCACCTCCGCAACCGATGCCCCGGCTCCGGAGACCGATGCCCCGGCTCCGGAGACCGATGCCCCGACCGATGGCACGCAGACTCCCGAGTCGGAAAACTGATGACAGGAACGCTGATTGAAAAAGAGAGTAACAACCGAACTTTTAATAATAACCAATTCGTATGAAAAAGACGATTTTGACGGCTTTTGCGGCGCTGCTCGTAGCGATTCCCGCCGTCGAGGCCCAGAAGGTAAACAAGGAAGCGCTTCTCGCCAAGATCGAAAAGAGCGATGCCGACATCGCCAACGAGAAGAAGGCAGTAAAGGCCGCAACGTGGATCAACCGCGGTAAGGCTTTCTATGAGGTGGCCGCCGAGCCGACGAAGAACCTCTTCGTCAACATGGAGGCTACGATGCTCAAACTGACGGTCGGAGACCCCAAGTCGACCGCTCAGGAGACGCTCAACGGTGTGGAGTATACCGCATGGGTCTATCCCTGGTTCACGGCCTACATCAAGGATAACAAGGTCGCTACGTGGAAGCAGACCCGTTGGGTGATCAAGGATGCCCCCGAAAAGGCCATCGAAGCCTACAACAAGGCTTATGAACTCGACCCCAAGAGTGCCGGCAAGGTCAAGGAGGGTCTGAAGCAGATCAGCGACTTCTGCTCGCAGGTCGGCAATGCCGGTCTTGATGCCGGGGATTATGTGGGCGCCGCCAACGCCTATGCTACGGCTTACGAGGCTCAGTCGAATCCCGCCTACGGCGAGGCCGACCCCGCACTGCTCTACTATGCCGGCTATCTGCTGACGGTCGACGGTTCGAACAATCCCCAATCGTTCGTCCGTGGCGGCAAATATCTCCAGGAGGCCATCGAGAAGAATTATGCCGATGAGGAGGGTAACATCTACTATTACCTCTTCCACTGCTACTACGGTCAGCGCGAGGCCGACAAGGAGAATATCATGAAGGCCAAGCAGGCTCTGCTGACCGGTATCGAGAAGTTCCCGAAGAATGAGCGGATCCTCGACGGCCTGATGCAGCTCTACACCTCGGAAGAGGGTGTGGGCGATCCCGCCGACCTGGTGGCACTGATCGACAAGGCCATTGCCGACAACCCGACCAATGTCGACCTGTGGTTCGGCCGAGGCCGTATCTTCTACGCTCTGAAGGACTACGACAAGAGCATCGAATCGTTCGAGAAGGTCGTTGAGCTGAAGCCCGATCTCTTCGAGGGTAACTACTACCTGGGTGTCTTCTACACGATCAAGGGCGACGAACTCAACAAGGAGATGAATGAGAAGCAGTACAGCAGCCAGGCTGCCTACGACGCCGATCTGAAGACCGTAAACGAGGTCTACATGGCCGCTCTGCCCTGGTTCGAGAAGGCTCACGAGATCAAACCCGAGGACATGGATACGCTGGAGTTCCTCAAGTCGCTCTGCTTCCGTCTGCGCGACGAACCCGGTGTGATGGACAAGTACAATACCTACAACGCCCTCTACAAGCAGGCCAAGGGTATCGAATAGTCTCCCGCCCGGGGGGCACAGGAGGGGGGATAGATCCCGGGACTGCAGATGGGTTCCGGGGCCTGTTCGCCAGGACCTCCCGCGGATCTCAATCCCGGAAAAAGAAAAGCCCGACTCCGTAAGGAGCCGGGCTTTTTGTGTGGTGTGTGGTGTGTGAGAGTGTGTGAAGCGGTCGGTTGTGCACATTGCCGGAACATCGGTTATATACTCTGTGCTCCGGTCTCTCCGCTGTGTTTGCGGTCTCTCCGCTGTGTTTGCGGTCTCTCCGCGGTGCTTGCGGTCTCTCCGCCGTGTTCCGCGGTCTCTCCGCCGTGTTTCGCGGTCTCTCAGCGGTGTTTCGCGGTCTCTCAGCGGTGTTTGCGGTCTCTCCGCCGTGTTCCGCGGTCTCTCAGCGGTGTTTGCGGTCTCTCCGCGGTGTTTCCGTGGTATTCGCGGCCTCTATCGGGCGATGCGGCCGTTGACCGGACCGCGGGCCAGTTGGGCCGTCTCCTCGACCGTGAACTGGCTGTAGTCGCCCGGAACCGTATTCTTGATGGCGCAGGCCGCCGTGCCGAAGTCCAGCGCAAACTGCATGTCCCCGGCGTGTTCGGCCAGTCCGTAGATCAGCCCGCCGACAAAGGCGTCGCCCACGCCAACGCAGTCCACCACGCAGTCGATGTCATAGACGCGCGACGTGAAGAGCCGGCCTCCGGTGTAGAGCGTTCCGGAGATCAGGTGGTGGTTGGCACTCAGGACGTTGCGCAGTCCGAAGACAATGCCCCGGCACAGCGGGAAACGTTCGGCCACCTGCTGCGAAGCCGCTTCGTAACCCTTGGTATCGGGTTGGTAGGCCGAGTCGCGGGCCTCGAATTTCGGAAGCCGGATGCCGAGGATCTTTTCGTATTCGTCGTCCGTGCCGAAGAGGAAGTCGCACTGCGCCATCAGCGGCGGCAGCACCTCCTGTACCGTCTTGCCGTACTGCCAGAGGTTCTTGCGGTAGTTCAGGTCGCACGAGACGACGAGCCCCGCCCGACGGGCTGCGGCGATGGCCTCGGCGCACACCTCGGCCGTCGAGGCGCTCACGGCGGCCGAGATCCCCGACCAGTGGAACCAGGCGGCATCGGCAAAGAGCGACGCCCAGTCGATCTGCCCCGGCTGCAGCGCGTCGAACGACGAGCCGGCCCGGTCGTAGACCACCTGCGACGAGCGCATCGCCGCAGCCTCCTCCATGTAGTAGAGGCCCAGCCGCTGTCCGCGGCGCAGTACGTGGGAGGTCTCCACCCCGTAACTGCGCAGATCGTCCAGACAGGCGTCGGCAATGCGGTTGGCCGGCACGCAGGTGACGAATTCGCTCCGCAGACCGTAGTTGGCCAGCGAGACGGCCACGTTGGCTTCGCTGCCGCCGTAGCTGGCGCGGAAGAGCTTCGTCTGGTTGAAGCGCAGGTTGTCGGGCGGCGTGAGCCGCAGCATGATCTCTCCGAAAGTGACGATTTTCTTGTTATCCATGTTGGTTGTTCTTGAGTCGATACCTGGGCCGGGAGGAGTTCGGAGTCTTCGGACCGGCTGGCGGCCGGGGAATATCTCGCTGCAGCCGGTCGCCGGAGGAATCGGATGCCGGGCGACGGTTGCCGGGGGCGGGCCTGTCGATTGCTCCGTGGGGTCATCTCGGTTTCGACAAAGATACGGAAAAAGCGAACAGATTGTTTGGCCGGGGGAACTTTTGACGGAAACTTTTTGGTCGGGGAGGGTGTGAGAGAGGTCGGCTGCGGAACATCCCGGGACGGAGAGGTCGTCGTGGCGTGTCTGTCGGGAAGGTGAGAGAGAGGGGGTGCAGGATATGCCGTGACGGAGAGGTCGTCGTGGTGTCGGCCGGGGCGGGTAGCGGCAAAACAAACCCCGGACAATTGTCTGCCCGGGGATGTTCGGATGGACTCCGCAGCGGAGCCCTATTTCTTGACGATGGTTACCTGCAGGGGCTGCGTGGCGGCAGCGTTGGCTGCGGTGATCTCCTCGATCCACTCGTTCATGTCGTCGACACCGCCCTGGCTCCAGCCCGAACCGGCATAGTAGGTCAGCGTCTGGCCCGATTTCACATTCTTGACCGCTACGGCATGACCCAGCGTGTCGGGCATCATCTCGCCGCCCGGCAGGATCACTCCCAGGTAGATGTCGCCGTCGCGCACGGGATCCTTCGAATCCGAAGCCGCTTCGCACATGCCCATCCAGTCGTCGCTGTTGGTCAGCTGCTTCACGTCGTGGCGCACGAATCCGGCGGCGACGGGCATCTCGGTGAACTCACCCTCGTAGAGGTTGTCCATGCGGTTGAAGCGCTGGTTGGCGTCGAGCGAGATGGTCTTCACGAGCGATACCTGCGTGCCGTTGACGTCGAACGGGGCATAGGTCAGCTCGACGGTCGTGCGGATCGGACCGTTGTCCAGCGTACGGGCCGTGGCGTAGTTGTGGTCCATGAACCAGAACTTGCCGTCGACGAAGGGTACCGAAGCCCCCGAGCCGAGCGTCACGCCCACCTTGTAGCAGTCCATGCCGTCGCCGTAGTTGTGGTGGTAGTCACCCTTGGCATACCACTCGTCGATGACCAGTTTGTCGGTGCACTTCACCCAGACGTCGATACCCGGCGTGACGAGCTTTTCGGGCGAGGTCTCCAGGGCCGGGCCGTAGAGGCGGTAGGCCACCTTGTTGTTCTCCCAGGCGTAGTCGTCGTAGCGCTCGGGAACCTGACGGCCGTAGGCTTCGGTCGGATAGGCCTCACGCGTTCCGGTGGTGATGCGGAAGCGTTTGGTCTGCATGGCGTCGGCGTCGGTCTGGAAGATCAGCGCCTGCGGTTCGGCCTCACCGCGGTAGAGTACCTGCGAGGGGATCTGCTCCCGTTCGTCGTCCAGCACGACGACGTTTTCGGGCGTCACGCCCTTGAGGACGGCGACCTCCGACCAGGCGATTTCGACGGTTTCGTCATCGCGTTCGAGTTGGGTGTTGTTCGTCACTTCGACGTTCAGTGCCGGAGTACAGGAGGCGGCCAGCAGGGCAGCCGCTCCGAAGATCGAGTTTCTCATCATACGTTTACTGAAGTTTTTTCGATGTTAGGTTTGGCAAATTTACAATTTTTCCGTACTTTGGTCAACCAAAATGGCAAATATTCTATTTAATTTGGTGATTTTTCGTATTGTGTCTGACGGAAAGTTGCTAATTTTACATGGTGAAAAGGGACGATTTTCTGGAGCTTCGTTCCATTCCATGGACTTTTAAACGGAATATAGCATAAAACGATGAAACAGTTCAACGACGAGAATTTCCTGTTGCAGACCGAGACGGCGCAGCGGCTTTATCACGAACACGCAGCCAAGCAGCCCATCATCGACTACCACTGCCATCTGAGCCCCGAATACGTGGCTTCGAACCACCGCTTCGAGAACCTTTCGAAGATCTGGCTCGAGGGCGACCACTACAAGTGGCGCGCCATGCGTACGAACGGTGTCGAGGAGCGCTACTGCACGGGCAAGGACACTACGGACTGGGAGAAGTTCGAAAAGTGGGCCGAAACGGTCCCCTACACGATGCGCAACCCGCTCTACCACTGGACGCATCTCGAGCTGAAGACCGCCTTCGGGGTCACGAAGCTGCTCAACCCCTCGACCGCCCGCGAGATCTACGACCACTGTACGGCCCTCCTGCAGCAGCCCGAGTACTATGCCCGCGGCCTGATGCAGCGCTACAACGTCGAGGTGGTCTGCACGACGGACGATCCGGTCGACTCGCTCGAAAACCATATCAAGGTGCGCGACGAGGGCTTCGCCGTGCGGATGCTCCCGACGTGGCGCCCCGACAAGGCGATGGCCGTCGAGTCGCCGGCCGGTTTCCGGGCCTACATCGAGAAGCTCTCCGACGTCTCGGGGGTCTCGATCTCGAAGTTCGCCGATGTGATCGACGCCCTGCGCGTGCGGCACAAGTTCTTCGAGTCGGTGGGCTGCCGTCTGTCGGATCACGGCATCGAGGAGTTCTACGCCGAGGATTATACCCAGCCGGAGATCGATGCCATCTTTAATAAGGTGTACGGCGGTCAGGAGCTGACGCCCGCGGAGATCCGCAAGTACAAGACCGCCATGCTGGTCGAGTTCGCCGTCATGGACCACGAGACGGGCTGGACACAGCAGTTCCACTACGGCGCCATCCGTAACAACAACTCGCGCATGTTCGCCCGGCTGGGCCCCGATACGGGCTTCGACTCGATCGGCGACTTCACGGTGGCCAAGTCCATGTCGAAGTTCTTCGACATGCTCGACAGCCGCGACAAGCTGACCCGCACGATCATCTACAACCTCAATCCGCGCGACAACGAATTGGTCGCCACGATGCTCGGCAACTTCCAGGACGGCCGCTACGGCGCCGGGAAGATCCAGTTCGGATCGGGGTGGTGGTTCCTCGACCAGAAGGACGGCATGGAGAAGCAGATGAACGCCCTCTCGACGCTGGGACTGCTGAGCCGCTTCGTCGGCATGCTGACCGACTCGCGTTCGTTCCTCTCCTATCCGCGCCACGAGTATTTCCGCCGCACGCTGTGCAACCTGCTGGGCAACGATATCGAGCAGGGTCTGCTCCCCGCCTCGGAGATCGACTTCATCGGTCGCGAGATCGTCGAGGGCATCTGCTACCGCAATGCGAAAAACTTCTTCAAATTCTAACCAATATAGGGAAAGACAATGAAAATCGTAACTTTAGGTGAAATCATGCTGCGTCTCTCGACGCCCGGGAACACCCGTTTCGTACAATCCGATTCGTTCGACGTCGTCTATGGCGGCGGCGAGGCCAACGTGGCCGTATCGTGCGCCAACTACGGCCACGATGCCTACTTCGTGACGAAACTCCCGAAGCATGAAATCGGTCAGTCGGCCGTCAACGCCCTGCGCAAGTATGGCGTCAAGACCGACTATATTGCCCGCGGCGGCGATCGCGTGGGTATCTACTACCTCGAAACCGGAGCCTCGATGCGCCCCTCGAAGGTGATCTACGACCGCGCCCACTCGGCCATCGCCGAGGCCGATCCTCAGGATTTCGACTTCGATGCAATTATGGAGGGTGCCGACTGGTTCCATTGGTCGGGCATCACGCCGGCCATCTCGGACAAGGCTGCCGAGCTGACGCGCCTGGCCTGCGAGGCCGCCAAGCGTCACGGTGTCACGGTATCGGTTGACCTGAACTTCCGCAAGAAGCTCTGGACCAAGGAGAAGGCCCAGTCGATCATGAAGCCGCTGATGCAGTACGTCGACGTTTGCATCGGCAACGAGGAGGACGCCGAGCTGTGCCTGGGCTTCAAACCCGACGCCGATGTCGAGGGCGGTGAGACCAACGCCGAGGGCTACAAGGGCATCTTCCGCCAGATGGCCGAGACGTTCGGTTTCAAGTATGTCGTTTCGACGCTGCGCGAGTCCTACTCGGCCACGCACAACGGCTGGAAGGCCATGATCTACAACGGCAAGGAGTTCTACGAGTCGAAGCACTACGATATCAACCCGATCATCGACCGCGTGGGTGGCGGCGACTCGTTCTCGGGCGGCATCATCCACGGCCTGCTGACCAAGCCGACGCAGGGCGAGGCGCTGGAGTTCGCCGTAGCCGCTTCGGCTCTCAAGCACACGATCAACGGCGACTTCAACCTCGTCTCGGTTGAGGAGGTCGAGTCGCTGGCCGGCGGCAACGCAAACGGTCGCGTACAGCGTTAATGAAACCATGCAGGGTGCGGGGAGGGGGTCGACAAAATCCGCTCCTCCGCCCGTTTCGATAAAAACAGATTCTGAAAATGGCACGTTTTTCTAAAATGCAAGTCATGGAGGCCATCGCCAAGACCGGCATGGTCCCCGTCTTCTACCACGCGGACGCCGAAATCGCCAAACAGGTCGTCAAGGCCTGCTATGAGGGTGGTGTGCGCGCCTTCGAGTTCACGAACCGCGGCGACTTCGCCTCGGAGGTCTTCATCGAGGTGATCAAGTTCGCCGCCAGGGAGTGCCCCGAAATGGTGATGGGTGTCGGCACGATCGTCGATGCTCCGACGGCTGCCATGTACATCCAGTACGGCGCCAACTTCGTCGTGGGTCCCTACCTGAACCCCGAGGTGGCCAAGGTCTGCAACCGTCACCTGGTGCCCTATACGCCGGGCTGCGGTTCGGTAACGGAGATCGGCATCGCCCAGGAGCTGGGTTGCGATCTGACGAAGGTCTTCCCGGCAGGCAACGTCGGCGGCCCGTCGTTCGTCAAGAACGTCAAGGCTCCGCTGCCGTGGTCGAACATCATGGCTACGGGTGCCGTCGAGCCGACGGAGGAGAACCTTACGGCCTGGTTCAAGGCCGGAGTCTTCTGCGTGGGCATGGGCTCGCAGCTCTTCCCCAAGGATGTGATCGCCGCGAAGGACTGGAAGGCCATCACCGAGAAGTGCCGCTTCGCCCTGGGTGTCATCGCCTCCACGCGCGGTTGATTCCCCGGTGGGGCGGGTGGCTTGAGCGGTGCGGGTGTTGACCTGCCGCCGAGCCCGGGCCGAACTACCTCTGAAAGCCCTGTCGGGTCCGTGAGCGGGTGGCTTGAGCGGTGCGGGTGTTGACCTGCCGCCGAGCCCGGGCCGAACTACCTCTGAAAGCCCTGTCGGGTCCGTGAGCGGGTGGCTCCTCTTCAAGTGTATGAATGCCTCTTCCTCGCAATGGTCAGGCCGCCGCTGGCGGTCAATCCATCGCTGAATTTTCCCCCGCTGAATGACGCTCCGGCGGTGTCCCCAATCACCGCCGGAGACGTTCAGCCGGTTTTTACCGAACCTTACCCCTGACACTACTTTTTTAAAAACCGGATAAATGACTGGCAACAACAAATCTACCTTCGCCGGGAAGATGACGCAGTATCGCTGGGTGATCTGTGCGATGCTCTTCTTCGCGACGACCGTCAACTACCTCGACCGTCAGGTGCTTTCGTTGACGTGGGACGAGTTCATCAAACCCGAATTCCACTGGAACGAGTACCACTATGGTCTGATTACCTCCATCTTCTCGATCGTTTACGCCATCTGCATGCTCTTCGCCGGCCGCTTCATCGACTGGATGGGCACCAAGAAGGGCTACCTGTGGGCCATTGGCGTATGGTCGGCCGGAGCCTGTGCCCACGCTCTGTGCGGAGTGGCTACCGAGGCGTGGGTCGGACTGCCCAACCGTGCGGCGCTGGTTGCCGTGGAGACCGGATCGGCCGTAGCCGCCACGATCGCCATGGTGAGCATGTACTTCTTCATCGCCGCACGCTGCATCCTGGCTCTGGGTGAGGCCGGCAACTTCCCCGCCGCCATCAAGGTGACGGCCGAGTACTTCCCGAAGAAGGACCGTGCCTACGCCACCTCGATCTTCAATGCCGGCGCCTCGATCGGTGCGCTGTTCGCCCCGCTGACCATTCCGCTGCTGGCCAAGGCCTGGGGCTGGGAGCTGGCCTTCATCGTCATCGGTGCGCTGGGCTTCATCTGGATGGGCTTCTGGGTTTTCCTCTACAAGAAGCCCTCGGAGCAGCCCCGCGTCAATGCCGCCGAGCTGGAGTACATCGAGCAGGACAAGCACGAAGTGGTCGACGGCGAAAAGATTGACCAGGAGCAGGAGACCGAGAAGATCTCGTTCTGGAAGACGCTGAGCTTCAAGCAGACCTGGGCTTTCGCTTTCGGCAAGTTCATGACCGACGGCGTGTGGTGGTTCTTCCTCTTCTGGACCCCGTCGTATCTGAATTCGCAGTTCGGCATCAAGATGTCCGAGGGGCTGGGCGTGGCGCTGATCTTCACGCTCTACGCCATCACGATGCTGTCGATCTACGGCGGCAAACTCCCGACGATCATCATCAACAAGACGGGGCTGAACCCCTATGCGGCGCGTATGCGTGCGATGCTGATCTTCGCCTTCTTCCCGCTGCTGGTACTGCTGGCCCAGCCGCTGGGCACCATCTCGCCCTGGTTCCCGATCATTCTGATCGGTATCGGCGGTGCGGCTCACCAGTCGTGGTCGGCCAACATCTTCTCCACGGTGGGCGACATGTTCCCCAAATCGGCCATCGCCACGGTAACAGGTATCGGCGGCATGGCCGGCGGTGTGGGGTCGATGATCCTGCAGTGGTTTGCCGGATGGCTCTTCGTGCACGCCGATGAGACCGGCATGCAGTTCATGGGCTTCGAGGGCAAGCCGGCCGGTTATTTCGTGGTCTTCTGCATCTGCGCCGTGGCCTATCTCGTCGGCTGGATCGTCATGAAGACGCTCGTTCCGAAATACAAGCCCATCGTAATCGAATAACGGACGGATTCCGGGCCGGCGGTGGAGGAAAGACCGAATTTCACCGTCGGCCCTTCCGGAATCCAAAATTCTGAAAAACAATGATTAAGGAATTGAATAGGTCGACCGTCGAGAAGGTCGACCGCCCCGTTCACATCCTTCAGTTTGGTGAAGGAAACTTCCTGCGCGCCTTCGTGGACTGGCAGATCGACATCGCCAACGAGAAGGGCGTCATGAACTCCGGCGTGGCCATCTGCCAGCCGATCCTCGATCCCGAGCACAAGGTACTGGGGATGATCGACCTGCTCAACAGGCAGGACAACCTCTACCACGTCTATCTGGAGGGCATCGAGAACCGCCGGCCCAAGAAGGACATCCGTCTGGTGAAGAGCGTCATGGATTCGTTCAATCCGTATGTCGACTACGAGAAGTACGAGCACTACTTCCTCTCGCCCGACCTGAAGATCACCATCTCGAACACCACCGAGGCGGGTATTCGCTACGAGGAGGGTGACGATCTGGAGGCTCGTCCGCCGAAGTCCTATCCGGCGAAGATGACCGCACTGCTGTACAAGCGCTTCAAGCACTTCAACGGCGATCCGACGAAGGGGCTGTGCATCATCTGCTGCGAGCTGATCGAGAACAACGGCTCGACGCTGCACGAGTATGTGATCCGCCATGCGATGTACAACGGCCTGGGGGCCGACTTTATCGACTGGGTGGAGCGCAACTGCCACTTCTGCGACACGCTGGTCGACCGCATCGTGCCGGGCTTCCCGCGCGACACGATCAACGAAATCAAGGAGGAGATCGGCTACAACGACAACCTCGTGGTCAAGGCCGAGCTGTACCACCTGTGGGCTATCGGCGGCGAGGGTTACAAGGAGGTGCAGAAGGTGCTGCCGCTGGACAAGGCCGGCCTGCACGTCATCTTCATGCCCTCGATCAAGCAGTTCCGCGACAAGAAGGTCCGCATTCTGAACGGTTCGCACACGGGCATGGTGCCCATCGCCCTGCAGATGGGCTGCGAGACGGTGATGGATGCCTTCAACACGCCGTCGATCGAGCGCTTCATCAACGAGATGGTCGCCCAGGAGGTAATTCCGATGATCGATGAGGATCAGGAGGAGCTGAAGAAGTTCGCCGCCGGGATTCTCGAGCGTTTCTACAACCCCTTCATCAAGCACATGCTGCGGTCGATCTCGCTCAACTCGTTGTCGAAGTGGGAGGCGCGCAACTATCCGACCGTCAAGGACAACTGGTTCAAGGCCGGGAAGCTGGCTCGGCGCGAGTGCTTCACCTTTGCGGCGCTGATGGTGCTGTACGGCCCGAAGAGCGGTTTCGAACCCGACGACACGAAGGAGTTTGTCGACTACATCCGTACGAACTGGAATTCGGAGGACCTCGTGGGGACGATCCGCAAGATCGTGCACGAGAGCGGCATCTTCACGGTCGATTTCTCGGAGGTGCCGGGATTTGTCGAGGCCGTGGCCGGGTATGTGGCCGACATCGAGTCGCTGGGCATGAAGGGGGCCCTTGAGAAGTTCCTGAACAAGTAACAAGCAGCTTCTAATCCGAGAGGCGAAGCCGGAGGCGTGTCGGAGTGCCGGGCGGCCACGGACCCTCAGCGAATGCCGCAGATGCGGTGTCGCGCGGGGCGGGCGTCTGAACCGGGAAGCCGGCAGAGGCTCCGGTTTCGTCTTTTTCAGCGCAGGATGATATGAAACGTTTTCTGAAAATCAATGCCGCGGACAATGTGGCCGTGGCGCTGGCGGATCTCGCCGCGGGCGAGCATCTGCAGATCGACGGCCGCGAGGTGACACTCCGCGAGGCGGTGGCCCGGGGCCACAAGTTCGCCCTGCGGGATCTGGCCGAGGGGGAGAATGTCATCAAGTACGGCTATCCGATCGGTCACGTCACGCGGCCGGTGGCCGCCGGGGAGTGGATCCACTCGCACAACCTGAAGACCAACCTCTGCGACGACCTCTCGTACACCTATACGCCGCGGGTCTATCCGCTCGCGATCCCGAAACGCAACGACCTGCGCGTGCAGGGCTATCTGCGCCGCAACGGGCAGATGGGGATCCGCAACGAGCTGTGGATCGTGCCATCGGTGGGGTGTGTCAACGGGCAGGCGCAGGCCATTGCCGAGCGGGTGCGCCGCGAGTGCGACTGCTCGCATCTGGACGACGTGCGCGTCTACGCGCACAATTACGGCTGTTCGCAACTGGGCGACGACCATGCCAATACGCGCCGGGCGCTGGCCCGCCTGGTGAAGCATCCGAATGCGGGTGCGGTGCTGATGCTGGGTCTCGGGTGCGAGAACAACCAGGTCTCGGCCCTTCGGGAGGAGATCGGCGAGTGGGACGACGAGCGCGTGAAATTTCTCATTGCGCAGGAGGTCGAGGACGAAGTCGAGACGGGTTTCGAGATCTGCCGCGAGCTGGTCGGGAAAACCCGCGAAGACCGACGCCAGCCGTTGCCGCTGTCGTATCTGAAGGTGGGACTGAAGTGCGGCGGTTCGGACGGCTTTTCGGGTATCACGGCCAATCCGCTGGTGGGGCTGTTCTCCGACTGGCTGGTGGCGCAGGGCGGCACGACCGTGCTGACGGAGGTGCCCGAAATGTTCGGCGCCGAGACCATTCTGATGGACCGCGCCACGGACCGTACGGTCTTTGACGAGACGGTCCATCTGATCAACGACTTCAAAGACTACTTCCGCCGCTACGACCAGCCGATCTACGAAAATCCCTCGCCCGGAAACAAGAAGGGCGGCATCACGACCCTCGAGGAGAAGTCGTTGGGGTGTGTGCAGAAGGGGGGTGCACAACCGGTGGTCGACGTGCTGGGCTATGCGCAGCCGATCGTCCGTCAGGGGCTGAACCTGTTGCAGGCACCGGGCAACGACTTGGTGGCCGCCTCGGCACTGGCCCTTTCGGGGTGTCAGATGGTGCTGTTCACCACGGGGCGCGGCACGCCCTTCGGGTCGTTCGTCCCGACGATGAAGATTGCGACCAACACGCCGCTCGCGCAGTTCAAGTCGAACTGGATCGACTTCAACGCCGGCACGCTCGTCGAGGACGAGGAGCCCCACGCCGTGCTGGAACGGCTGATCGACAAGATCCTCGCCACGGCCGACGGCGAACACCTCAAGCACGAGCGCACGGGCTTCAAGGAGATCGCCATCTTCAAGTCGGGCGTAACGTTGTAGGGATTTGTGGTTTTCCGGGTTTGGCCGGGATTGGCTTTCTTCCGGTTGTTGCCCGCCGCCTGCGGCGTCGTATGCAAATCCGACCCTCCCCCAACCCCCTCCTCGGAGGGGGCTTGCGGTTTTGGACAGCAGATGTGAAACAAGATGGATGCGAACTATGAAATTGCTGACTCTTTTTGCTTTTTGTTCCCTTTTCGCGGTCCGGGCCTTTGCCGAAGAGACTGTCTATACGGTCGACTGCAATGGTGGGGGTGACTTCCGTACCGTGCAGGAGTGCCTCGACGCCTTGCCCTCGAAACCCGACGGCTGGTGCACCGTCCGCATCCTGCCCGGCACGTACCGCGAAAAGGTGACGTTGGACGTCTACAAGAATTGCGTGCGGATCGTCGGTGTGGGCGGTGCGGAGGAGGTGCGCATCGTCTGGAACGACTTTTCGGGGCGCGTGGTCGACGGCTACGAGATGTCGACCTACGACACGTGGACCCTTTCGCTGCAGGCCGACGACGTGATCCTCGAGGGGCTGACCGTCGAGAACGATGCCGGGCGCGTCGGGCAGGCCGTGGCGCTCGAAACCCGCGGCGACCGCATTCACATCAACCGCTGCCGCCTGGTGGGCGATCAGGACACCTTCTTCACCAAGGGGTACGTGTCGCGCATCTGGGTCACCGACTCGTGGATCGAAGGGACGACGGACTTCATCTTCGGCCCCTCGATCGTCCTCTTCGACCGCTGCCGGATTCACGGCAAGGCCGACAGCTTCCTGACCGCCGCCTCGACCACCGAGCGCAACCTCTACGGCTATGTCTTCCGCGATTGCCGCGTGACGGCCGACTCCTCGGTAGGGCGTCTCTACCTGGGCCGTCCCTGGAAATCGACCGCCCGCACGGTGTGGATCCGCTGCGAACTGCCGGCGGCGATCTGTCCCGAAGGGTGGCGCGACTGGCACGACTCGGCCCGCAAGGGCGATGTCTACTACGCCGAGTACCGCTGTACGGGGCCGGGAGCCGACCGCCGGGGGCGTGTCGCGTGGTCGCGCGAACTCACGGACGAGGAGGCGGCGCTCTACACTCCGGAGCGGATTTTCGCCAAGAAGACCGGGTCGGAGCAGTTCCGCCGCGACTGGAATCCGCTGCTGGAGGAGACCTGGATGAAGGGAGACTGAGCCGGGGTCAGGCCTTTTCGAGGATCGTGCGCAGGCGGTGCGTCATGATGTACTGGAACGCCCCGCGCAGGAGCATGTAGAGCGTGAAGGCCAGCCAGAGGGCATTGTTGCCGATCCACGGCCGCAGGGCGTAGAAGATGGCAAAGTAGGCCGCCGTGGCCCAGAACATCGAGTTGCGCATGATGCGCGTCTCGGTGGCGCCCACCATGATGCCGTCCATGATGAAGGGCAGGGCCGAGGCCACGGGGATCAGGATGATCCAGACGATGTAGCGGCCTGCCAGCTCGACGATCTGCGCCGCGTTCGATGCCGAGTGGTCGACGAAGAGCCCCACCAGATCGCGCCACCAGATGAGGTAGATCCCCACGAACAGGGCGGCAATCACCGTTCCCCACACCAGACAGCGGTGCATGCTCTGGCCGAGCGACTGCCGGTCGCGGGCGCCGATAAAGCGGCCGGTGAGGGCCTCGGCGGCGTAGGCAAAGCCGTCGTTCATGTACGAAAAGAGGGTGAAGAGCTCCAGCAGCAGCGCGTTGACGGCCAGCAGCGTGTGGTCCTCCATGCGGGCCGAGGCGCCGGTGAAGAAGGTATAGACGGCCACGATGCAGAGCGTGCGCAGGATGATGTCGCGGTTGATGCGGAAGAAGCGACGCAGCGGCTGCAGGTCGACGACCTCCGACCAGCGTACGGCGGTCAGCAGCCGCCGGTAACGGGCCATGAGCAGTAGGGTCGAAAGGGCCACGCCGCACCATTGCGCCACCACCGAGGCCCAGGCGATACCGACGATGCCCAGATCGAGACCGAAGGCGAAGAAGAGGCTGCACCCAAGGTGGATCACGTTGACCGTGACGGCCGTCACCATCGGGAAGAGGGCGTTCTGCATGCCGGTGAACCAGCCGTTGAAGCCGAAGAGCAGGATGCCGGCCGGCACGGCCCAGATGCGCGTGTAGAAGTAGGCGCGGGTCATCTCGCCGCCGTTCATGGCCCACAGGGCCAGTTCGCCCAGCGGGTACTGCAGCGCCAGCATCAAACCCCCCATGACGGCCGCCACGGCCAGGGCCCGGGCCAGCATGTTGGTGCATTCGGCGTAGTTGCCGGCGCCGTAGGCCTGGGCCGTCAGTCCGCTGGTGCCCATGCGCACGAACGAGCAGTTCCAGTAGATGAAGTTGAAGATCGACACGCCGATGGCCAGCGCGCCGATCGTCGCGGCGGAGTCCTCGCCCCAGTGTCCGGCGATGGCCGTCGAGACGATGCCCATCAGGGGTACGGTGATGTTCGAGACGATGTTCGGCAGCGCCAGACGCAATATGTCGCGGTTCATTCGTTGCATGACGGGTGCAAAGATAAGGCAAAAACGGCGAATTTTCGGGCGACGGCGACTTTTTCTCGATTTCGGGCATGCAATGTGTTGGAATCCGGAAAAATGGATTACCTTTGCCGCGCAAATTCATCTTATAGAAGATACGAACATGAAAGATTCGAAAAACGACTCGACCCCGGTGCTCGAGCGCTTCGCACGCGACAAGCGCAAGCGCACCGTGATTGCTACGGCGGAGCGCGTCGAGCGTCGCCCGCGTTTGCAGCGTGACGCTGCCGATTCGGAGCAACCGTCCCGGTCGTACCGGCCCGAACACCGGGCCTCGTACAACCCCAACTTCACGGCCGAAAACCGGCCCCGTTTCGAACATCCCCACCACGACGACGGTGAGCGTCCGCACCGCCCGTACGGCGAGCGTCCCCGCTTCGACGCGAACTCCCGCACGGAGGGCGACCGCCCGCATCGTTCCTATGGCGAAAACGATAACCGCTTCAACCGCGACGAGCGTCCGCGCCGTTCGTTCGGCGAGCAGGACAACCGCGAGGATCGCTTCAACCGCGACGACCGCTTCAACCGTGATGACCGTCCGCACCGTTCGTTCGGCGAGCGCGACAACCGCGAGGATCGCTTCAATCGCGACGACCGCTTCAACCGCGACGAGCGTCCGCGCCGTTCGTTCGGCGAGCGCGACAACCGCGAGGACCGCTTCAATCGCGAGGATCGTCCGCAGCGCTCCTACAGCCGCGGCTCCAAACCGGCCTACGGCGAGCAGCGCAGCGGCAAATTCTCCGACCGCAACGACCGCAGCGACCGCAAGGGCGGCAAGTTTGCCGGCAAGCCGTCGGAGGGCCGCTATGGCGACAAGCGCAACGACCGCAACGACCGTAACGACCGCAGCAGCCGCGGCGGCGAGCGCCCCGCAGTCTCCTATCCGAAGTTCGACCCCGCGAAGCAGACCGGTGAGATGCGTCTGAACCGCTTCATCGCCCAGTCGGGCATCTGTTCGCGCCGCGAGGCCGACAACTTCATCCAGGCCGGTGTGGTGACGGTCAACGGCAAGGTGGTGACCGAACTGGGCACGAAGGTGCTGCCGACGGACGAGGTGCGCTTCAACGACGAACCCGTACACGGCGAGAAGAAGGTCTATCTGGTGCTGAACAAGCCCAAGGGCTACGTCACGTCGCTCGACGATCCGCACGCCGGCAAAACCGTCATGGAGCTGGTCAAGGGGGCCTGCACCGAGCGGATCTATCCGGTGGGACGCCTCGACAAGAACAGCCTCGGACTGCTGCTCTTCACCAACGACGGCGATCTGACCAAGCAGCTGACCCATCCGTCGTATCAGAAGAAGAAGATCTACCAGGTGACGCTCGACAAGCCGCTGACGCGTGCCGACATGGACCGCATCGCCGAGGGCATCACGCTCGAGGACGGTGAGATCTTCGCTGACGAAATCTCCTACGTCAAGGAGAACAAGCAGGAGATCGGCATCGAGATCCACTCGGGCCGCAACCGCATCGTGCGCCGCATCTTCGAGTTCCTGGGCTACACCGTCACGAAACTCGACCGCGTTTACTACGCCGGTCTGACGAAGAAGAACCTCAAGCGCGGGGCGTGGCGTTTCCTCACCCGCGAGGAGGTCGAGCGCCTCAAGTCCGGACTCTACGAGTAGGACAGGGCGCCGGACTGAACCAGGGGCACTGAACCAGGAGGGCTGAACAGGGAGGGCTGAATGGGGAGGCGCTGAATCTGAGATGCTGAACCTGGGGTCTCCCTGGCGGCGGATGACGCCTTCCCGTCGTTCGGAATAACGAAAAAACCCGATACGGATTTCCGTATCGGGTTTTTTTGTGCCTCGGGCAAACCGGCAGACCGGAGTGCCCGAGGCGGGTGTTCGGCGGAGGCTATTCGACCTTGAGGGCCCGTTCGATGGCCTGGTAGAGCCGGTGGAGTCGGTTGGCGCGTTCGACGTCGTCGCGGCTGAGGTCGAAATTCACCTCGTCGGCGATCACTTCCTTTCCGTTGAGCTCCTCCCAGCGGCGCAGGCGGTGGGTGGAGGCGTAGTCCAGGGCGGCGTTGCGCACGCAACGGTAGAGGTACTTGGTCGGAGAGTCAATTTTCGAGAGGTCCATGCGGGCCAGTTTGACGAAGACGTCCTGCACGATATCCTCGGCTGCGGACTTCGAGTGCACGATCTCCTCGGCCACGTAGGCGGCACTGCGGAAGTGTGCATTGAAGAGCTCTTCTAAGGTCGGGGAGATCATGGCGCGTTGCTGTTTGCCTACTGTCAGTGGGTGGCCAGATACCAGGAGGTGTGCCGGAAATCCGAAGCATAGGGCTCGGTGGTTTCGGGCTCGCTGGTCGTAATTCCCGTGTAGCAGGTGATCGGGTTGAGGAGGTTGTTGTAGGCAGAATAGTAGCTGGGCGTGTGGAAACGGTACTCCGAGGGTACGGCCCGCTCCAACTGTGCCTCGAACGTGTCGATCGTCCCCTGGTCGCCGCAGCTCAGTTGGACGTAGTGGCCCAGATCGTAAAAGAGTTTCGTGCTGCCTCCCTTGTAATACTGGAGTTCGGAGAGCTCGAAGTCGGTTTTCGGCGCCTCGACCACCCGTCGCATCTCCGAGGCCAGTGCCTCAAGTTCCGACATCACCGTGAGCGAGATGCAGCCCGACTGTTCGTTTCCGGAGATCGTGTTCCAGTCGTTCTGGTAGAAGTTCCAGAATTCGCGGCAGATCTCACCCAGTTGCGGCCGCAGCTCCTCGTCGTCGAACAGGTGTGGGAGGATCCGGTCGTAGGGGAATCCTGCGGCCATGATCTCGCAGGGTGAGGCCACGACATAGTCGATCGCGTGGCGCAGGTCGTAGAGCGTCTCGATGCTGGACATGAAGCAGTCGTCGAAGATCAGGTAGTCGAAGCGGAACGGCAGGGCCTCGAGCACCGAGGCCAGCTCCGTGATGTCGAGCTCGTGACCCGTATCGCCGAACGAACGTGTCGGTTTGGCCCCTGCGGCGGGAGTCCAGACATCGGCCGCCGCACCGCCCGCCCGTCGCGAACGCGGCAGGGCACCGCTCGAGGCCGGAATCCACGCCTTGCCGTGGCAGCCGATGATCAGTCCGTAGCGCTCGGCCGGGGCCTCCTCGGCGGCATCGGCAAAGAGTCGGGCCACATCTTCGGGTTTTCCCGTGTCGAACGTGTCGTAGTGCTTCAGCGTGATGGTCTTACAGCTTCCCGTGGAGGAGTCGTAGCGGAGCTCCTCGAGCACGGCCGTGTAGTGCGATTCGGGCTGGTAGCAGATCAGCATTCGCCCGTCACCCGGGTTGTCCGTGTTGACGGCGCTGCGCAGACGCGCGATGTTCTCTTTGTAATATTTCAGCAGGCTCTGCCCCGGCATGTAGAGCAGCACGGTACGTGTGGCCGTGGCGGGGCGCTGGTAGACCGCCACCTCGATCTGTTGCCGGTCGTTGTCGAAGTGCAGGAGGATCGACCCCAGTCTTCGGCGGTTGGGTTCGTCGTTGGCTTGGGTGGGGGTGACCGTGACACACCCTTCGCTGGCCGTTCCGTCCGTCAATGTCTTCGTCACCGTGAAGTTCTCACCCGTGTAGGTCACTTCCCACGGCCGGTTGGCCCGGACCGTGATGCTCTCCTCGCCCGAGGCGTCGCTCGAGAGGAAAATCTCCGTGGACGAGACCTCAAACCGCGGTTGCGGCTCCTCCTTCGAGCAGGCGTCCGAAAGCAGCACGACGGTCAGCAGCAGGGGAGCCACCAGCGACCGTCTCACCGCTGCGGCACGGAACAGGTATTTCATCATTTGTAGGTACGCGGCTTTAAGTTGTTGAACTGCCATGTCCGGTCACGTTTGTAGGTATAGCCTTCGGGCTTGTTCCAGTAGACGCGCCCGAAATCGAAGTAGAATCCCTTGCGTTTCTTTCCGTCGACGACGTAGGGCGTGAGCAGCGGCACGAACTCCACGGTGCGGCTGATGATGCGTGCCTTGCCGTAGGAGAGCTCCTCGGCGGCCAGCACGTCGAGCGCATGGTCGAACATCAGCACGTGGCGCGGGGTCTTTTCGGTGAATCCGTCGCCCGAGTCGATGATCGTGCGCAGTACGCCGTTCATGCGGTCGGCATAGGCCTTCTCGCGCACCTTGTCGCCCAGTGCTCCGTAGGCGAACGACATCATGTTGAGGATCTTCGGGCTGAACGGATCGCGGGCCAGGGCGTCGTTGCCCAGCGAGACGAGCGATTCGAGCGTCGCCACGTCCGGTTTCTCGGGGTCGATACCGGCGATGAGCAGCAGCATCTTGTCCAGATCGGGATTCGTGGCCAGCGGCTTGTACTCGTCGCGGTAGGCGAAGCCGTAATAGAGATAGTAGTAATCCTCGTCGGTGAGTGTCGCATCGCCGGCATTGTAGCGCAGCATGAGGGCCGGATAGTAGAACGGCGATTCGGCATCGAGCGTCCGGTCGAGGATCATCTCCTCGTCGGGGACGCGCGCCGCGGCGAGCAGCGGCACGAGCAGCGTAAGCAGCAACAGAAGTCGTTTCATGTCGGTTGTTTTCCGATAGGAACGCAAAATCAGCGCAAATCGTATCTCGCGATCAAGCTTTTGAATCGTTCACGCAGGTGCTCCGTGCCCGGAACGAGCGGCAGGCGCATCGTGTCGCCGATAATCCCCATCACCGAGAGGGCGCATTTCACCCCGACGGGGTTGCCCTCCTCGAAGAGCGCCTTGACGGCCTCGTCGAGTGCCTCGTACTCGCGGTCGGCCGCCTCGAAGTCGCCCCTCTTGGCGTGGTTGATGCAGCTCATGAAGCGCCCGGGAAAGGCGTTGGCCGCCACCGAGATCACGCCGTCGCCGCCGCGACGCATCAGCTCGATGGCCATGCCGTCGTCGCCCGACAGCACGAGGAACCCTTCGGGACGTTGGTCGAGAATCCGCTGCATCTGGTCGATCTTGCCCGAGGCCTCCTTGATGCCGATGATGTTGGGAAAGTCGCGGGCGATGCGCAGCGTCGTTTCGGCGGTCATGTTGACCCCCGAGCGGCCCGGGATGTTGTAGAGGATCACCGGCAGGGGCGAGTGCTCCGAAATGGTGCGGAAGTGCTGGTAGAGCCCCTCCTGCGAGGGTTTGTTGTAGTAGGGCGTCACGCTCAGGATGGCATCGGCGCCGCGCAGGTCGAATTCGCGCAGCTGGTCCAGCACCTCCGACGTCGAGTTGCCGCCGCAACCCATCACCAGCGGCACACGCCCGGCAATCTGGTTGGTGATGAACATGGCGATCACGGCCCGTTCGGGCATGTAGAGGGTCGGGGTTTCGGCCGTCGTCCCCAGGGCGACGATGTAGTCCACGCCGCCCTCGATCACGTAGTCAATCATGCGGGCCAGGGCTTCGTAGTCGACCCTTCCCTCCCGTGTAAAGGGGGTGATCAAGGCGGCGCCTACGCCGGCCAGTTCGTGCTGTGTCATATCGGTCTCTTTTTTATTGTTTGCGGTTTTCGGTCGTTAGTCAAAAAGACGCTGTTCCGCGCCCTTGCCGGATTGCGTGTCGGCGTCCGGCTGCGGCGCGCTCTTCGGGAGCGGATCCGTGGCCGGGGCTGCGGATGTGCCGGATTCTGCCGCCGGTTGCGCCTCCGCCGCCGGGGCAGGCCGGGCCTGCGTGGCTGGGGCTCCCTCGCCGTTGATCATCCGGAAGAACTCCTCCTCGTCGATGATGCGGATGCCGAGCTTCTCGGCCTTCTTGAGTTTGGCGGGCCCCATCTTCTCGCCGGCGACGATGTAGTCGACGTTGCCCGAGACGGCGGCCAGATTGCGCCCCCCGTGCGATTCGATCAGCGCCTTCATCTCGTCGCGGCTGCGCGAGAAGCGCCCCGAGACGACGAAACTCTTCCCGGCCAGCGCCTCCGAGGCCAGCTTGCGCTCCGCGGTCTCGAACTGCAGCCCGGCGGCCCGCAGCCGGCGGATGATCTCCAGATTGGCCGCATCGGCGAAGTATTCGAGAATCGAGTCGGCGATGCGCTGGCCGATCTCCTCGGCCTCGACCAGCTCCTCGCGCGAGGCCTGCATCAGCCCCTCCAGCGAGCGGAAATGGTCGGCCAGATAGCGGGCCGTGGTCTCGCCCACGAAACGGATGCCCAGTCCGAAGAGCACCCGTGCGTAGGGGACCTCCTTCGAGCGCTCGATCGAGCGGATGATGTTCTCGGCCGACTTTTCGCCCAGGCGCGGCAGCGGCGAGAGCTGTTCGGCGCGCAGGTCGTAGAGGTCGGCCACGGTGCGCACCAGCCCGTTGTCGTAGAGCAGTTCGACGGTCTCCTCGCCCAGCCCCTCGATGTCGAGGGCCTTGCGGCGGATGAAGTGGATGATGCGGCCGATGATCTGCGGACGGCAGCCGCTCTGGTTCGGGCAGTAGTGTTTGGCTTCGCCCTCGTAGCGCACCAGCGGCGTGCCGCATACGGGGCAGCGGTCGATGTAGCGGAAGGGCTGGCTGTCGGCCGGACGCTGCGAGAGGTCGACGCCCGTGATCTTGGGGATGATCTCGCCCCCCTTTTCGACGTAGACCATGTCGCCCGGGCGGATGTCGAGCCGCGCCATCTGCTCGGCGTTGTGGAGCGTGGCCCGGCGCACGGTGGTGCCGGCCAGCAGCACGGGCTCGAGGTTGGCCACCGGTGTGATGGCCCCCGTGCGGCCCACCTGGAACGAGACGCTGTCGATGCGCGTGAGGGCCTGTTCGGCCTTGAACTTGTAGGCTACGGCCCACTTCGGGGCCTTGGCCGTGAAGCCCAGCTGGCGGCGTACGGCGAAGTCGTTGACCTTGATCACCACGCCGTCGGTCGGGAAGGGAAGCCCGTGGCGGGCCGTATCCCAGTGGCGGATGAAGTCGTCGACCTCGGCCACGTTGTGGCAGATGCGCATGTGGTCCGAGATCTTGAAGCCCCACTCGCGGGCCTTCTGAAGACTCTCCCAGTGGGTGCGGAAGGGCAGGTTGTCGCCCGCCAGCTGGTAGAGCGTGCAGTCCAGACCGCGGCGTGCCACGACGGCCGACGACTGCTGCTTGAGCGTCCCGGCGGCGGCGTTGCGCGGATTGGCGAAGAGCGGCTCGCCGTTGGCCTCGCGTTCGGCGTTCAGACGGTCGAACGAGGCGTAGGGCATGAGGATCTCGCCCCGGATCTCGAAATGGGCCGGCCAGTCGCCGTCGCGCAGGTGCAGCGGTACGGAGCGTACGGTGCGGACGTTGGCCGTCACGTCGTCGCCCGTGACGCCGTCGCCGCGCGTGGCGGCCTGCGTCAGCGCGCCGTTGTCGTAGGTGAGCGAGATGGCCGTGCCGTCGAATTTCAGCTCGCAGACATAGTCCGTGGGGCCGGCCTCGCGTTCGATGCGGTCGATGAATTCGTGCAGTTCGTCGAGCGAGTAGGTGTTCCCGAGCGAGAGCATCGGGTAGCGGTGGCGCACGGTGGCAAACTCCGACGTCAGGTCGCTCCCGACGCGCATCGTCGGCGAATTGGGATCGGCATATTCGGGGTGTTCGCGCTCCAGGTCCTGGAGTTCGCGCATCATCGTATCGAACTCGAAATCCGAAATTTCGGGGTTGTTTTCGACGTAATATTTGTAGTTGTGCAGTTCGAGCTGGCGGCGCAGCTCCTCGATGCGTTCGCGTATCATACCTATGGAATAACGTGCGTAAAGTTACATATTTTGCTCGGAACATGGGGCTAAAACAAAAAAAATGCAAAAAAAAATTACAGATGTGGTGCGATATTCAAATTTTGCTTATACTTGCAGAAAATTTCGCACCACAACGATGGCTAAACAGAATATGGCAAAGAAACATATCGTAACGAGTTTCCACAATCTGACCCCCGAAATGCAGGAGGCCGTCAAGGAGAAATATCCGCTGGGATTCACCGATTCGATGATTCGCGTAGACAAACCCAACGGTGGTTTTTTTTATGCCGTGCCCTTTGACACGGACGATGTGGCCTATATGATCAAGATCGACGTGAAGATCGACGACTCGGCGCAGGACGACGACGACAAGGATTACTACGACGACGATCTGAAGGGGGCCGACGAACTGCAGGGGGGCGATGACGATGCATCGGATCTCTCCGAATCGTCGGACGATGATGTGGACATCTGACACGGTGCGGCGCCTGCGCCTGCTGCCCGTCCTGCTCTCGCTGCTTGCCTCTTCGTGCGGCCTGGCCGATCGCGACAGTGACGAGCGGAACCGATACGTATACCTCACCTTTTTCGACAAACGCTTCGAGGCGTTCTGTCTCGAACGCTTCGATCTGGACAACGATTCACGCATCTCGCGCTACGAAGCGCAGCGCGTGCGGGAGATCGCGTGCCCGGGTGAAGGGATCGCTTCGCTCGCGGATCTGCGGGAATTCGTCAATCTTGAGCGGCTCGATTGCTCGGGAAATGCCCTCACGGAGCTGGATCTGACCGCCTGTGCGCATCTTTCGCGCCTCGACTGCCGGGAAAACGATCTCGTGTGGCTCGATGTGGAGGATCTGCGTGCGCTGGTGTGGCTGGACTGCTCGGAGAATGCGCTGGCGGAGCTGGACCTCACGTCGAATACCTCGCTCGTGACGCTCGATGCGCGGGGCAACGCCTTGCAGACGCTCGATCTGTCGACCTGCGCCGCGACGCTTCAGGCCGACGTACGCGCGAATTCCGATCTGACCACGGTCTACTGCCGCATGGCCACCCAGAGCATCCGTTTCGACGGCATTACCTCGCTGGTCGAACGGTAGCGCGTAGACACGGGCGGATTTACGCCGCAGGCCGGTTCCCGGCCTGCGGTTGCGCGGGGCCCGGATAGCTGGGGCGGCGGTTGCGAGGCTGCCCGTACAGCCGCAGCAGCGGGGGAGAAGTCCGGCCTGGGCCCGATCGGTGCGGCCGTCTGTCTCTGATGATTCTTATACGCCTTCTTACACGCCTCGACGGGGAAACACGCTCCGTCGGGGCCCTTTTTTTATAATTTGTTGAAAAGTCCCGTCCGGGCAATTGTGCTTTTCGCGGATTATTTTGTACCTTTGGAAGCAAAAAACTTTTGTAACCAATAAATTGATTCGGATACAATGAAAAAAGTAGACGTGATCCTCGGCCTCCAGTGGGGTGACGAGGGCAAGGGTAAGGTCGTGGACGTGCTTACGCCCCATTACGAGGTGGTAGCCCGCTTCCAGGGCGGCCCCAATGCCGGTCATACGCTGGAGTTCGGCGGGGAAAAATACGTGCTCCGTTCGATCCCCTCGGGAATCTTCCAGGGCGGCAAGACCAACATCATCGGCAACGGCGTAGTGCTCGATGCCATCCTGTTCCGGGCCGAGGCCGAAGAGCTCGCCAAGAGCGGCCATGACATCACCCAACAGCTCTGCATCTCGAAAAAGGCCCACCTCATTCTGCCGACTCACCGCATCCTCGACGCCGCCTACGAGGCCGCCAAGGGCAGTGCCAGGATCGGCACCACGGGCAAGGGCATCGGCCCGACCTATACGGACAAAGTCAGCCGCAACGGCATGCGTGTGGGCGACCTGCTGAGCCCCGATTTCGAGAAGATCTACGCTGCGGCCAAGGCCCGTCACGAACGGATCCTCCGCAGTCTGGACTACAGGTACGACATCACCGAACTCGAGGCCCAGTGGTTCGACGCCGTGAAGTACCTCCGCCGTTTCCACATGATCGACAGCGAGTATTTCGTCAACGACTGCCTGGCTCAGGACAAGGCCATTCTGGCCGAGGGGGCGCAGGGCACGCTGCTCGACGTCGATTTCGGCTCCTATCCCTTCGTCACCTCGTCGAATACGGTCTGCGCAGGCGTCTGCACGGGTCTGGGTGTTGCGCCCAGCCGCATCGGCGACGTCTACGGCATCTTCAAGGCCTACTGCACCCGTGTGGGCAGCGGCCCCTTCCCCACGGAGCTCTTCGACGAGACGGGCGAGAAACTCAGCAACATCGGTCATGAATTCGGTGCCGTGACGGGACGTCGCCGCCGCTGCGGATGGCTCGACATGGTGGCCCTGAAGTATTCGATCATGATCAACGGCGTGACGCAGCTCATCATGATGAAGTCCGACGTGATGAACGATTTCGATACGATCAAGATCGCTACAGCCTACGAGATCGGCGGCCGCCGCACCACGGAGTTCCCCTATGCGATTACCGACGACCTGAAGCCCGTCTACACGGAGTTCGAGGGCTGGAAGTGTGACCTGCGCAAGTGCCGCACCTACGAGGAGTTCCCCGAGGCCTTCAAGCGTTACGTGGAGTTCATCGAGCACCAGACCGGCGTGCCCGTGCGGATCATCTCCGTGGGCCCTGACCGCGGTGAAACCATCGTCCGTCCGCGGGCTTAGAAGCCCGTTTTGGAGGCGGCCGAAGGGTGGAGGGTTTCCGTCCGGTTCAGCGCTTCGGACGAAGACTCCGACGGCGGGTTTCCGATCCGGTCCTGCGCCTCGACCTGGTGGAACGGAGGCGGGTTTCCGATCCGGTTCCGCGCGTCGATCCGATGTTCTCTCCGCTGTTGCGAACGAAACAACCAAGAAAAACATTCGATTTAAATTCAATATGTTGCAAAACCTTAAAATTCTGGTTCTGGCCAAACAGGTGCCCGATACCCGCAACGTGGGCAAGGACGCGATGACCCCTGAAGGTACGGTCAATCGTGCGGCACTCCCGGCCATTTTCAATCCCGAGGACCTCAATGCCCTCGAGGCCGCTCTGCGGCTCAAGGACCGCGTCGAAGGATCGACGGTCCACATTCTGACGATGGGCCCCCAGCGTGCCGCCGACATCATCCGTGATGCCCTGTTCCGCGGCGCCGACGGCGGCTACCTGCTTTCGGGCCGCGAGTTCGCCGGCTCCGATACGCTGGCAACCTCCTACGCCCTGTCGTGTGCCCTGAAGAAGATTCAGCCCGACGTGATCTTCGCCGGACGTCAGGCTATCGACGGCGATACGGCCCAGGTCGGTCCCCAGGTGGCCGAGAAGCTCGGTCTGCCGCAGGTGACCTACGCCGAGGAGATCCTCGACGTCAAGGAGCACTCGCTGGTGATCAAGCGCCGTCTGGAGCACGGTGTCGAGACGGTCGAGTGCCCGATTCCGGCCGTGGTGACGGTCAACGCATCGGCTGCCGAGTGCCGCCCGCGCAACGCCAAGCGCGTGATGAAGTACAAGGGTGCGCTGGCCGGTTCGGAGATCGCCGCAGCACCCGATTCGCCCGCCGCACAACGTGCCGCCGCGAAGCCCTATCTGCAGATCGTCGAGTGGGCTGCCGCCGACGTCAACCCCGATCCCGCGCAGCTGGGTCTGCAGGGCTCGCCGACGAAGGTCAAGAAGATCGAGAACGTGGTCTTCGCCGCCAAGGAGGCCAAACGCCTCACCTCGTCGGACGAGGATATCAATTCACTGATGGTTGAACTTATTGCGAGCCACACGCTCGGTTAATGCGCACAGAGATGAACAACGTATTCGTATATATCGAGATGGAGGGCGGCAAGGTCGCCGATGTGAGTCTCGAACTGCTGACCAAGGGCCGCGAACTGGCCTCGACACTGGGCGTGAAGCTCGAAGCCGTCGTGCTGGGTCACAACGTGGCCGGTCTGGAGAAGGAGCTGGCCAAATATGGAGCCGATACGGTGTGGGTGGCCGACGACGAGATCTTCGAGCCCTTCCGCACGCTGCCCCATACGTCGGTCATGTGCGGGCTGATCGAGCAGGAGAAGCCGCAGATTGCCCTGTTTGGCGCCACGCCCGTGGGCCGCGACTTTGCGCCGCGCGTTTCGTCGGCGCTGCACAGCGGTCTGACGGCCGACTGCACGCAGCTCGTGATCGGTGACCACAAGGATGCCAAGACCGGCAAGGAGTACACCAACCTGTTGTACCAGATCCGTCCGGCCTTCGGCGGCAACATCATCGCCACGATCGTCAACCCGGATCACCGTCCGCAGATGGCCACCGTCCGCGAGGGCGTCATGCGCAAGGAGTATGCCGCCCAGCCGGGCAAGGGCGAGGTGAAGACGATCGACTGGCGCCGGTTCGTCAGGGATACGGACCTTGCGGTGAAGATCATCGACCGTCAGATCGAGGAGCGCAAGATCGATATCAAGGGGGCTTCGATCATCGTGGCCGGCGGTTACGGCATGGGTTCGAAGGAGAATTTCAAACTGGTCTACGATCTGGCCGACGTGCTGGGTGCCGAGGTGGGTGCCAGCCGTGCGGCGGTCGACGCCGGTTTCACGGAGCATGAGCGTCAGGTCGGCCAGACCGGCGTCACGGTGCGTCCGAAACTCTACATCGCCTGCGGCATCTCGGGGCAGATCCAGCACACGGCCGGTATGGACCAGTCGTCGATGGTCATCTCGATCAACACCGATCCCGATGCCCCGATCAACAAGATCGCCGACTACGCCATCACGGGCGACGTCAACGAAATTATCCCCAAGATGATCAAATACTACAAGCAAAACTCGAAGTAATGGCTAATTTCTTTTCAGATAACAAGGATTTGCAGTTCCAGCTCGATCACCCGCTGATGCGGAAGATCGTGGAGCTGAAGGAGCGCGGTTTCGCCGAGAAGGATCTCTACGACTACGCGCCGCAGGATTTCGACGATGCGATGGACAACTACCGTCGCGTGCTGGAGATTGCCGGCCAGGTGTGCGGCGACGTCATCGCGCCCAATGCCGAGGGTGTCGACCACGAGGGCCCGCGCGTGGTGAACGACCACGTGGAGTATGCTTCGGGAACGGTCGAGAACATGAAGGCCGTGGTTGATGCCGGACTGAGCGGCATGACTCTCCCGCGCAAGTACGACGGTCTGAACTTCCCGCTGATCTGCTTCGTCATGGCCAACGAGATGGTGGCCCGCGCCGATGCCAGCTTCGAGAACATCTGGGGACTGCAGGATTGCGCCGAGACGCTCAACGAGTTCGCCTCGGAGGAGCAGAAGGAGAAATACCTGAAGTGGGTTTCGGCCGGTGCGACGTGCGCCATGGACCTCACGGAGCCCGATGCCGGTTCGGATCTGGGTTCGGTGATGCTGAAGGCCACCTGGTCGGAGGAGCGGCAGACGTGGCTGCTCAACGGCGTGAAGCGTTTCATCACGAACGGCGACGGCGAGGTTTCGCTCGTCCTGGCCCGTACGGAGGAGGGAACGACCGACGCCCGCGGTCTGTCGATGCTCGTCTATGACAAGCGCGACGGCGGCGTGAAGGTGCGCCGCATCGAGAACAAACTGGGTATCAAGGGCTCGCCGACGTGCGAACTGGTCTTTACGAACGCTCCGGCCCAGCTGGTCGGCGATCGGAAGATGGGTCTGATCAAGTACGTCATGTCGCTGATGAATGCCGCGCGTCTGGGTATCGGAGCCCAGTCGGTGGGTCTGTGCGAGGCTGCTTACCGCGAGGCGCTGAAGTATGCCCACGAGCGTGCACAGTTCGGCAAACCGATCATCGAGTTCGCCGCCGTTTCGGAGATGCTCTCGAACATGAAGGCCAAGCTGCAGGGTGCCCGTGCGCTGCTCTATGAGACGGCTCGCTTCGTCGAGGTCTACAAGCAGTACTCGCACATCTCGCACGAGCGTTCGCTGGAGCCCGAAGAGCGCCAGGAGATGAAGTCCTACAACCGTCTGGCCGACGGCTTCACGCCGCTGGTGAAGCTCTTCTCGTCGGAGTATGCCAATCAGCTGGCCTACGACGCCATCCAGATCCACGGCGGTTCGGGCTTCATGAAGGATTACCCCTGCGAGCGGCTGTACCGCGACGCCCGTATCATGAACATCTACGAGGGTACGTCGCAGCTGCAGGTCGTGGCGGCGATCAACGCCGTGACGAAGGGTACGTTCGTCGAGCAGATCGGCCGCTATGCCGCCGAGGAGTATGCGGAGACGATGGCTCCGGTGGTTGCCAGGCTCAAGGCGCTGACGGTGAAGTTTACGGAGATGGTGGCTCACGTCGAGGCCGGCGAGAAGGAGGCCCATGGCTTCAAGGATTTCCATGCCCGCCGACTGGTCGAGACGGCCGGTCACATCATCATCGGCTACCTGCTGGCCCGTCAGGCCGGCAAGGCGGCGGAGTACGAGGCTTCGGCCCGCATCTTCGCCAAACTGGCCGAGGGCAAGATCACCGAGGCCTACACTTACGTAATGAACTCCACGCCGGAGGATGTCGCCCTGTTCAAGGGTGTCGAGGCGGAGACGCTTTAGCCCTCCTCCCGCGGCGGATGCCGATACGAAGAAGAGCCGCAGCCCTGCGAAGGGTTGCGGCTCTTTCGTTTGTGTGTGTGGGGGGGGGGAGGGGGAGTGGCAGAGAGGCGGCGCGTCCGGTGCATCCGGAGCGTCGAGCCCCTGCCGGCCCGTTTCGGATGGCGGCAGCGGCGTCAGACCCCGGCCGAGGCCGGAGTGGTCACCATGCAGCGGGTGGTGCCGAAGAGGTTGAGGTCCAGTTCACGGGCGATGTAGGCCAGGGCCTTCTGCGCCCGGACGGAGTTGCCGGCCGAGTCGAGCGGGGGTGCGAAGGAGGCGAGACCCATGACGCCCGGTACGACGCCCATGATGCCGCCGCCGACCCCCGATTTGGCCGGAAGACCCGTCTGGAAGAGCCAGTCGCCCGTGTGTTCGTAGAAGCCCACGGTGGCCATCAGCGAGACGATGCGCGGCGTCAGCTCGGCGCGGAAGACCCGTTTGCCCGTCTGCGGATTGACTCCGCCGTTGGCAATCGTCGCCGCCACGGTGGCCAGTTGTGCGGCCGTCACGCCGATCGAACACTGCCGCGTGTAGAGATCCAGCGCCATTTCGGGTTGGTCGTAGATGCGGTTGTAGTTCTTCAGCAGCCAGGCGATCGAGCGGTTGTTGAAGTTGGTGTCGCTTTCGGAGCGGTAGAGCTCGTCGATCACCTCGACGGGCGATCCGGCCAGCGCCGTGAGAAAGTCGACGATCGCGCGCCACTTGCCCGTGCTGTCGCCTGCGGGTTTGACCATCGAGCAGGCTGCGATGGCTCCGGCGTTGACCAGCGGCGTGGAGGGGTGGTCGTTCTCGAGCAGGATGGCCATGATCGAGTTGAAGGGGAGTCCCGTGGCGTCGGCGCCGATCTTGTGCAGCACCTCGCGGTCGCTGTACTGCTCCATGACGAGCAGTGCCGTCGGGACCTTCGACACGGATTCGATGCCGAAGCGGTAGTCGGTGTCGCCGACCGTCAGAAGCGTGCCGTCGGGCAGCGTGGCTGCGATGCCGAAGAGCGTCGACGGCACGTTCTTCAGAAAGGGAATATAGTCGGCATTCTTGCCGCTGGTTTCGCTCTTGCAGTGGTCGTAGGCCGCCCGGAGGACCTCGTCGACCGTCTTTTTGTCGATTTTACGAATCATGGTGCGTATGGTTTATTGTCGGTTGTTTTTATCGGTTGGAGTCTTGACTGAAGCGGGGGAAGCCTTCGGGGCGGGCTGCTCCCAGTGGAAGGGGGCGAACTCGGCGGCGGCCTGCGGATCACGCCACGAAGGTTTGCGCATTGCGTAGATGACGAACGGAATGGCCACGACGACCAGACAGCCGATGACCAGCACCGAATACCACACCGTATTGCTGCCCGTGGAGATCTGGCTGGGCGGTACGAAGCTCAGCACGAAGGCCAGCAGCGAACCGAAGAAGCCGACCAGTCCGATGAGCCACATCAGGCCGTTCCCGCTGCGGCCCAGGCGGAAGGGGCGCTGGGCCTGCTTCATCTTGTAGCGCAGAACGATGGCCGCCGAGAACATCAGCATGTACATGATCAGGTAGAGCAGCACGGTGAGCTGCGAGAGGATCTGGTAGAACGACTGCACGGAGGGCATCACCACGAACAGAAGAGCCAGCAGCGTGACGATGGCGCCCTGGATGAGCAGGATGTTGCGCTGTACGCCGGCGCGGTTGGTCTTCTGGAAGAAGGGGGGCAGGTAGCCCGCCTTGCCGACGGCGAAGATACCCTTCGAGGGGCCGGCCACCCAGGTCAGCACGCCGGCCAGTACGCCGAACATCAGGGCAATGGCGATGATCGGACCGGCCCACGACAGGTGCAGATACTTGAAGTAGTTGTCGAAGCCGATGAGCAGCGATTGCGTGAGGCTGATGTCCTTGGCCGGGATGATGAAGCCCAGCGAGAAGGTCCCCAGCACGAAGATGGCCACCGTGGCGAGCGAGCCGATGATGATCGCCCGCGGATAGTTCTTCGACGGATTCTTGACATCCATGACGTGGATGCCCATCATCTCCATGCCGGCGTAGAAGAGGAAGATGCTGCTGGCCAGCACCAGGTTGTCGAATTTCGACAGGTCGGGGAAGAAACCCTGCGACATGTCCATGTTGTTGTGGCCTTCGGAGGCGATGTAGACCACGCCCAGGACGATGAGCAGTCCGGCCGGAATGATCGTTCCGATCATGCCGCCCCATTTGCTGATCTTGCCCACCCAGTCGAGGCCCTTCAGGGCGATGAAGGTGGCGATCCAGTAGATGGCCATCACCATGCAGAGGGTGAAGACCTTGTTCGAGGCGAGCGACATGTCGTGGGGCTCGTTCGTGCCGATGAAGGCGATGGTCACGGCGCCGAAGGTGAGCACCGTGGGGTACCAGATCGTCGATTCGATCCACTGCAGCCAGATGGCCAGGAAGCCCGTGCGGGCCCCGAACGCCTCGCCCACCCAGCGGAAGACGCCTCCCTGCTTGTCGGAGAACATGGCGGCCAGTTCGGCGGCAACCATTGCCGTGGGGATCAGGAAGACGATCGCGGCAAAGAGGTAGTAGAAGGCCGACGAGGGTCCGTAGACCGCCTCGGCCGGCAGCCCGCGAAGGCTCACCACGGCCGTCACGTTCATGATCGCCAGGGTCATGACGCTCAGCTTGAAGCCCGTGGAAGTGGTAGTTTTCTTTACATCCATAATGGTTTGATTTGAGTTTTGTCGCCTCGAAGGGTTGCAACTACCGTGCAAAAAACGCATGGTGCGGCTTTTGGAGCCCTCGGTTGTGGAATTGTCGCCGGAAATGCGTATATTTGTTCTTCGGGACCAAAACGCTTGAAACAATGAAACGACTCTCGATCCTTCTGTTGTGCGTGCTGGTGGTGATGACCTCGTGCGGACGCCGCCGCAAGGCGCCCGCTTCCGATGCCGCGGCCCCGCAACCGGCCGTCTTCCTGCCGGCCATTCCGCCTTCGCGCCTTTCGGCGGCCGAACAGCAGGAGTGGCTCCGCTGGCACTACTGGGACCGCTTCGACTTCTCCGATACGCTCTTCCTGACCCGGGTCGACTCGTCGCAGCTCTTTGAGGCCTATGCCCGTTATGTCGTTCTGCTCGGCGGCCGCCCGACGGACGGCGCCCCGATGGATTCGCTCATGCGGCGTGCCTCGACCTCGCGGCGGATGCTCGACTACTTCTCGAAGATGGCCGAGGTGGTGCTGCACGACCCCAACTCGCCGCTGCGCAACGACGAATTCTATATCCCGGTGCTCGAGGCGCAGCTGCGCGCTCCGTGGTACGACGAGTACGAGCGCATCGCCCCGCAGTATGATCTGCAGATCGCCCGGCAGAACCGCCTCGGTCAGCCGGCCAACGACTTCCGCTATACGCTGGCTTCGGGGCGCAGCGGCACGCTCTACGGACTGGATGCCGAGTATGTGCTGCTGTTCATCAACAATCCGGGGTGTGCCATGTGCCGCGAAATCCGCGAAGCGATCTCTTCGTCGCCGATGCTCACGGAGATGATCGAACACGGCCGGCTTCAGGTGCTGGCCATCTATCCCGACGAGGATCTCTCGGAGTGGCGCGCCTATCGCGATGAGATGCCCGCGTCGTGGATCAATGCCTACGACAAGGGATGCGTGATCCGCAATGAACTGCTCTACGACCTGCACGCCATTCCGGCGCTCTACCTTCTGGACCGCAACAAACGGGTGCTGGTCAAGGATTCCGTGGATGTGGCGCAGATCGAGGAGGTGATCGACCGCCGGGGCTGACCTCTCGCCGTATAAGCTGCGCTTATCATGCGATCAGAAAAGACAATCGAATTTTTATACAAAAATCGAAATCTCTTCTTATCTTTGCATGACAAACAAACAAAAAGCAATTAACACACCTTTTAATAGTACAAAAGATTATGGCAAAGAAATGGCGTTGTACCGTATGTGGGTACATTCACGAAGGTCCCGAGGCACCCGAGCAGTGCCCGATGTGCAAGGCAGGTAAGGACAAGTTCGTAGAGGTTGTTGAGTCGGACTCGAAGATGGAGTTCGTAACCGAGCACAAGATCGGTGACGGCAAGGGCGCCAGCAAGGAGCTCTGGGAGGGTCTGCAGAACCACTTCATGGGCGAGTGCACCGAGGTGGGCATGTATCTGGCCATGAGCCGTCAGGCCGATCGCGAGGGCTATCCCGAGATCGCCGAGGCTTACAAGCGCTACGCCTGGGAAGAGGCCGAGCACGCTTCGAAGTTCGCCGAGCTGATCGGTGAGGTGGTTTGGGATACGAAGACCAACCTCGAGAAGCGTATGGAGGCCGAGTGCGGCGCCTGCGAGGACAAGATGCGTCTGGCTCGTCTGGCCAAGCAGGAGAACCTCGATGCCGTTCACGATACGGTTCACGAGATGGCCAAGGACGAGGCTCGTCACGGCAAGGGCTTCGAAGGACTCTACAAGCGTTACTTCGGCAAATAGTCGAACGGCAGCCTGCGGGTTGCCTGATGAAAAAAGCCGGTGCCTGTCAAAGGCACCGGCTTTTCGTTTTCGGTCGTTTGCGGCCGGCTCCCGGGCGGGCGGATTGTCGGGTTTTCTCAGCCTTTTCGCAACAGATTGTAGATGCCGATCAGCATCGAAATCTTTTCGGAGAGCCATTCGTAGCCCGTGCGGGCCAGGCGTGCCACCTCGTAGACCGTTTCGGCCCGGGCGCGGATCTGCTCCACGGCCTCGCGGATCGTGAGCAGGTAGAGTCCCGCAGCCAGCAGGGCAAAGGCGCCGCCGAGGATCAACGTGGCGACGATGAACGATCCGGTGACCTGCGAGAGCCAGACCACCAGCGCCGTCAGCAACAGCAGCAGGGCGATGCCGACCAGCGTTCCGAAGAGCAGAAAGACCACTACGAAACGCCCGGCTGACCGCTCTCTGCGAAGGGTGGAACGCTCCTTCGGGTCGTCCGAATCGGTCTTCTCCTCGGATGGCCCGAGGGGCTGGTGCGGCAGGGTGTGGAACTCCCGTCGGGGCTCCCGCCGCTCCCGGTCGCCGCGGTTTTGTGCCTCGGCTGTTGCGTGTCTCTCCATCGTGCGGGTTTTTGAGGGCTAATTCTCCTCGCAGCGGCAGCGTGCCTCTTCGATCTGCTCCTCGACCTCGCTGAGCTTGTTCTTGACGCGGTCGATCTCGTCGTCGATCGAATTCTTGATCTTGCGGCGTAGGTCGGCCCCCGACTGGGGCGTGAACAACATTGTCAGAGCCGAACCGATGATCATCCCGCCCACGAGCGAAACGATGGCAATTCCTGTGTTTTTCATGGTTGCTGAAGTTTTTGAATTCAGCGGTTTTTCTTGCAAACTCCGGGCCAAAGCGCTATCTTTGATCGTATGATCCTCAATCCGCGCACCTGTGTCGCCTTCACCGGCCATCGCACCTATCGTGACGAAGCTCGCGAGCTGTTGCTCCCGACTCTCGAGGCGCTTTACGAACGTGGCTTCCGGACTTTTCTGAGCGGTATGGCCGTCGGGTTCGACCTCGCGGCGGCCGAGGCGGTTCTGCTCCTGCGGCAGCGGCATGCGGAGGTCCGGCTCGTTGCCGTCGTTCCGTTCCGCCATCAGGCGGCCCGCTTTCCGGCGGCCCAGCGCCTTCGCTACGAGCGGATTCTGGCCGCGGCCGACAGCATCGAGGTCCTTTCCGAGGAGTACCACCGCGGCTGTTATGCCCGGCGCAACGACTTTCTGGTCGACCATGCACAGGTCGTCGTGGCCTGGTACGACGGTTTGCCCGAAGGCGGGACATACTACACCGTCGAAAGGGCCCGGACACGTCTCCGCGAGGTGATCAATCTTCATCCTGCAGCCCCCTTTCACCCGCTGAGCCCTGCGCCGGAACTCTTCTGACCGGTCCGGCGTCGCTGATCGGCCCGGCGTCCTCCCCCCCCCTCCCCTCAAAAAAAAATCCCGGGGCCTGCGAAAGGCTCCGGGATCCGTATGGCGGGTTGTGAGACTCCTATTTCCAGTTCAGGATCTTGTGGAAGTCGTACTCCTCGGGATTGGCCACATATTTCTTAGCGGCTTCGTAGTCGGCCGGCGTGATGGCGTTGAGGATATTCTCGACCACCGACGTGAAGCGGTCCGACTTGATGTCGACCAGACGGGGCGGAATCTTGCCCGTGGTGGGATCCTGCAGATCCTTCAGGTAGAGCGGCGAAACGTTGCCCTCCGAGTCGACATAGACCATGCAGCCGGTCTTGCCCTCGGAGAAGAGCTTGTGCACGCCGATACCCAGTTCCGAGCAGTAGGTCAGGTCGTAGGCGATCGGGGTCTGGCAGCGGATCTCGTAGCCGAGCTCCACGGGACGGCTCTTGACCTTGATGCCGAGCTCCTTGAGCTTCTTCTCGATCATCTCGTTGAAGATGTGGGCCTTCGAAACCTTGCCCAGCTCGGGGTGTCCGTGCTCGTCGTAGGTGAAGTGAACGCCGCTCTTGCGGATCTCCTCGTCCGACAGGGCGTGGAAGACACCCTCGGAGATGACGGCGGCACCGTAGTCCATGCCCATGATCTTACGCTTGATGATCGACGAGATGACGAGGTTGACGATCTTCTCGACGGTGATTTCGGTCTTGTCGAACATCTCGGGGATGACGATCATCGGGTAGTGGCAGGCCTCGCCGATACCGAATGCCAGGTGGCCGGCCGAGCGGCCCATGGCAGCCAGTACGAACCAGTTGCCGCTGGTGCGGGCGTCGACGTAGACGGCGCGGGCGATGACGGCGCCCTTGTCCTTGGCCGACTCGTAACCGAACGTCGGGGTCCCCTTCGGCAGCGGGAGGTCGTTGTCGATGGTCTTCGGAACGTGGATGTTGGCGATGGGGTACTTCTTGGCCTCGAGGAACTTGGCGATGCGGTTGGCCGTCGATGCGGTGTCATCGCCACCGACCGTTACAAGCAGTTTGATGTTGTTGTCGGTGAAGAACTTGAGGTTGAAGTTGTTTTCGAAATCGGCATCGGTGGGTTTGAAGCGGCTCATCTGCAGGAACGAACCGCCCTGGTTGAAGATGCCGTCGGCCATCGGGTAGTCGATATCGACCGTGCGGGGCGAGGGGTTGAACAGGCCGGTGTAACCTTCGTGGAGACCGATGACACGGTAACCCTTGCGCAGGAAGGTCTTGGCGACGCTGCCGACGACGGTGTTCATGCCGGGAGCGGGACCTCCACCGGTGAGAATTGCGATAGCTTCTTTCATGGTTAATTGGTTTTATGATTTTGAAAAATCCTTAATAATTCTTTCAGCCGCCCAAAAATACGATTATTTTTTCATTCGGGCAAAAAAAAGGACGTCCAATTGGAGGACGTCCCGCGAGTGTCGGCCGTGTCGGCGGAGAGAGTTGCCGACACGGCCGGTGGGGGGTATGCTTTACTCGACCACGGTTACGTTGATGGCCTGTTCGCCCTTGGCGCCGTTGCCGATTTCGAACTCAACTTTCTGACCTTCGTTCAGGGATTTGAAACCCTCCTTTACGATGCCCGAGAAATGCACGAAGATCTCCTTGCCGTTCTCCGTCGTAATGAATCCGTAGCCTTTCTTGCTATCGAACCATTTTACTTTGCCTGTCATAGAAAATAGTATTAATAGTAATAAAATTAAGACAAAGTAAAACAAAAAAGCTTGAGATTCAAAACTTTTTGCCCGATTTTTTCGTTCCGGGGAAAATTTTTCTATCTTTGTGAAAAGAATCCAATGGTTCGGAGTATGAAGAACAGAAAGTGGAAACTGGCATTGGCGGCGTTGTTGGGCTTCTCGACGGCCTGTTCGACAGTTCGTCAGGCGCCGCAGCAGAAGCCTGCGGAGCCGCAGCAACCGGCCTCGCAACCGGCCGACACGGCCGCATTGAAACACACGAAGGTTCCGCCGCGTATCGTGTTGATGTACGGTGTGCGTCCGCCCCTGTCGGACAGTGCGCGGATCAAGCGCATGGAACGGTTGGAGCGTGAGCGTCCCGATTCACTGCCGCCGGTTGCCGAGCAGCCCGTCACTGAGGAGGAGGCTCCAGCCGGCAAGTAGCCGCCGGCCGTGGGTGGAATCCGGGGGCCGGAGAATCGGTTGTGGATGAAGCGCGGGCCGGTTGTGGAGGAGTCCGGAGCCGACCGAGGGCGGAATCTGTTGCCGGTGATGGAGCGTGTCCGAATCTGTCCGTGGTGAACGTAGACGTGAAGATCTGTCTCCCCGGCCCGGAAAAGGGAAGAAATCTGTTATGAGAAATCGTCGCGTGGGGCTGCGCAAACGGTTGGCCCTGAATATCTTTGCGGATCTTCACGATGCGAAGGTTGCCGAACACCGTCTCGATACGCTTTTTTGGGAGTGTACGCTGCGGTGCAATCTGGCGTGCCGTCATTGCGGCAGCGATTGCCGCGTGGATCCCGGCGTGGCCGATATGCCGCTCGAGGACTTCCTGCGGGTTCTCGACGAGGAGATCACGCCCCATGTCGACCCTTCGGAGGTGCTCATCATCTTTTCGGGCGGCGAGGTCCTCGTGCGCGAGGATCTCGAACGGGCCGGACAGGAGGTGACCCGCCGCGGATACCCCTGGGGAATGGTCACCAACGGCATGGCCCTGACCCCGCGACGCTTCCGCTCGCTGTTGGATGCCGGACTGAGGTCCGTTTCGGTGAGTCTCGACGGTTTTGAGCGCGAGCACAATTACATCCGTCAAAATCCCCTGAGTTACGAACGGGCGTTGAATGCCATCCGACTGATCGTGCGCGAACCCTCGTTGTCGTACGATGTGGTGACCTGTGTGACGGGGGCCTTGATTCCGCAGCTGGAGCCCTTTCGCGAGATGCTTATCGCCGAGGGGGTAGAGCATTGGCGGCTCTTCTCGATTTTTCCGATGGGGCGGGCCAAGGAGGACCCCACGCTGCGGATGACCGATGCACAGTTCCGCGCCCTGCTGGAGTTCATCCGGCAGACGCGTCGCGAAGGGCGTATCGATGTCAGTTACGCCTGCGAGGGCTTTCTGGGAGGCTATGAGGCCGAGGTTCGCGACCACTTCTACGAATGTGCGGCCGGTGTTACGGTGGCATCGATCCGTGTCGACGGCGCCATTTCGGGCTGTACGTCGATCCGGGCCAACTTCCATCAGGGGAGCATCTATCGCGACCGCTTCTGGGAGGTTTGGGAGCAGCGTTTCGAACCGTTTCGCAATCGCGAGTGGGCGCGGCGCGGCGAGTGTGCCGACTGTGCGGTGTTCCGCTACTGCCAGGGCGGCGGCATGCACCTGCACGACGACGACGGCTCGTTGCTCTATTGTCACTACAAGAGGCTCTGAGAGTGGGGGCTCCAACGTCCCCTCCGGTTTCCCAACGTGACCATTCCCCGGTTTGTCCGACACGTTGGGCTTCCCGGCTCTCCATTTTACCCCCTTCCACGCTCTTTTCCTCTCTTCGTTCCGCTTCGCTTTGTTTCCCCCGTCCTTTACTTCCTCTTCTATTTTTCGGCCTCTTGTTCTTGTCTTGTATTTGTCCTCTTGCTCCGTCTCTGGTTTCCGCCGCGATGGGGTGTATAAAAGAAAAGTCCGCCGACGCCCTCATGCCTTGAAGAGGGCCGGCGGATATCTGCCGGAGCGGAAACAAAAAAACCTTTGCCGAAGCAAAGGTTTTCGTTTGAATTCGTCGGGGAGACTGGATTCGAACCAGCGACCTCCAACTCCCGAAGCTGGCGCGCTAACCGGACTGCGCTACACCCCGAACGGATGCCCTTATCTTTCTAAGAGCGCACAAAGATAACTCTAAAATCCGAAATCGCAAAATAATTTTCAGAAAAAAAACGTCCCGACGATGTGCTCAGAGTCCGTTTTTTTCGTCCGATATTGTACGGCGGCACCTCCCGCGTCGATCTATCCGATTGATTACCAGATTGTTGCGATCGTCTGGAGCTTGGTTTTCTTCCGACACCCCTCCCGAGACTCGCTGCCATCCGATTCCCGTTTTCTTCCGGGACCGCTGCATTCCCGGTCCCGCCGTTCCTCGGTCGCCTGTCTCGCCGCTTTGCAGCCTTTACGGCCTTTACCACTCGGACGCTGCCTGATGCCTGATGGCTCTACGGCTCCGATAACTTGCTTTTCGGGGGATTTCTGCGTACTTTTGCCCCGCAAACCGAATCCCCTATGCTCGACACCGCGCACCCGAAAAAGTCCGGAAAGTGTCCCGTAAAATTCGCGTCACCTACAAGCGGGCCCGGATGGAGGCATTGAGAAAAGCCCAGCAGGTCGGCAATATGTTGATTTACGACAACGTGCTCAAAGGGCTGGAGCGGTTTGCGTGGCCTCGTATTCGTTTCGAATCCATTGCGGTCTCCTGGTTGGAGAAATATGCGCTGTTCCTACGAAAGGAGGGTAAGGCACAGACCACAATAGCCATCCATCTGCGGACGCTTCGGGCAATCCTCAACATAGCCAAGCAGCAGGGAGTTATCCGCGAGGAGCGGGAAAAGAATGCAGAAATACTAACGAAATTTTAGAGATAGTCACGATGCGTTTAATATATGAATTGCTTGGTCGGGACAGAGACCCAAGATATGAAGCGGGACGTAATTTGCTCAGTTTCGCATATGGAGTGTTGCAATGGAAAGATAATATGCAAAGAGCAGGTTTGTCGGCCATGGAATCAAATATAGGCAATATCCCAGGCATACGGCTTCATCTATATCGGGCCTATCTGGAATATGAGCGATTATCCGGCGGGGTGAGCAGGTTCGATAAATTGGAGTTCGTATTTTACAAGGCTCCTACGAAAGGGCATCGGGAACATCTACTGTATGATATGATGAGTGATTATGTCCTGATTACGGAGGCTTTGAAGAGAATCCGCCCCACAATAACTTACCAGCCCGTCAATAATGATCGTCAGGCAGATCACGAAGCGCAGAAAGCCGCAGTTCGGAATTATCTGCAGTTACACCATCTGTCGGAGAATTATCTTGTTTGTTATAACGTATTTAATGATACGATATCGTTGAATTGTGAGGATGAAATATTCGAGGAGTTGGAGCTCAATTCGAGAAACATAGATCGAATGGAGCGGGTTTTGAATCATGCACTATTGGATATGCGTTCTTTTATCCGATTGGTAGATCGAATAACCTCTATTTATGACTTGGATATTAAAAGGGTGAAAGACCTATATCTGCACGGTGAAAAACAACTCAAAGAGTCTGAAGAGCAACAAGAATTGGAAACGAGATTTAATTACCAAAAGATGCCTCGCACTCACCGAATCGCTGCAGTTTGGGGGTTGATCGATCGATTGGGATTAAGAAAAACGAAAGATAAAACGACCCTTGCAGCTTTTGTTGAGGCTGTTACAGGTGGAAATATAAAAGCCAGGCCGCAAGATACCGTAGCATATAAAAAACCAGAACGATCGGCAAAAGAAGCCGCAGCCGAATGGCTGAAAAAGATAGGCATTGAATAAAATTTAGGACGTCCGACGTTTAGTCCGACGTCCATTTTGTTTGCTTCTTTGCATCGTGATCGATCACCAAAGCCCGGACGCGGGCCAGTGTTTCATCAAAAAATCACGACGCTATGGACAACACCGTAATCGTTACCACTCCGGCACAACTGCAAACGATCATCAGCGAAGCCGTAAATGCCATCCTTCCGAAACTCGCCGACTTCCGGCGCAAGAACGAACCCGTCGAGACCGACGGGATGAATGTCGAGGATCGCCGCGCGGCTGCTGCGCTGCGTCTTGCCGAAAGTGCCAACCGTAAATAAAAAGCCGGGGGTATGGATCAGAAACAACACGCCCCCGGCGTCCAGGGCCGACGCGCAGGGGCATTTTACGCAGTCTTCCACAAAGGTAATATCTATCATTTAAGAAACAGCGAATTCCGCGTGTTTTCGTTGCTTGTATGCGGCGGGATGTGGTCGACCTTTGAGATTGCCGAACGGTTGAGCATTCCCGATCCCCGGAGCACGATCCGCTACCTGCGCAAGATGGGAATCGACGTGTCGGACGTATGGGTTCGCGAGAAGGTCCGGGACAGCGTTCTGAAGTTCAAGCGTTACTTTATCCACGGTGCGCTATGAACAAGGATTGCTACTACTTTGCGCACGACAGCAACGCCAAGGATGATCCCAAATGCGTACTGATGATCGAGCAGTTGGGGATGGAGGGTTACGGCATCTATTGGATGCTGGTCGAAACCCTCCGCGACCAACCCGATTACACCTATCCCGTGGCCAATATCCCTGCCCTGGCACGTCGTTACAACACCTCGGCCGAGAAGGTGCGAACGGTGGTCTACAACTATGAACTTTTCACGGTAAAGGACGACCGGATCTTCTTTTCGGAGAGCCTGAATCGCCGGATGCAGGTCTTTAACGAGAAACGCGCAAAACGCTCGGAAGCAGGACGTTTGGGAAACGCCTTCCGGTGGGGTGCATCGCAAACGGATCGCAATGCGATCACATTGCAATCGCAAAGCCTCGCTATTAAAGGAAAGGAAAGTAAAGTAAAAGAGAAGGAGAGTATGGAGAAAGTCGCCACGAAACGCACGGCGTTTGTGGCTCCCTCGCTCCAGGAGGTGAGCGACTATATTTCCGAAAAAGGCTATGCCGTCGACGCCCGTCAGTTCGTGGACTTCTACGAATCGAAGGGCTGGATGGTAGGCTCGAACAAAATGAAGGACTGGCGGGCCGCCGTTCGGACGTGGACCCGTCGTCAGAACCCCTCAAACACACCAAGCCATGAGCCGCAACGCCCGTATGAACTCCTCGACTGATATTCCCGCGCAGGGGCTGCCGGAATCCCCGGAGCTGGAGCGTGCCGTGCTGGGTGCGCTGATCCTCGAACCGGCTTACCTGCCCGATGTGCGGAGCCTGCTGACGGGAGAGACCTTTGCCGACCCGACGAACCGTCGCATTTACGAGACGATTCTCGCGCTCGATGATCGGGGAAAGAGTGTCGACCTGGCGAGCGTTGCCTCGACGTTGCGCACCTCGACGGGCAAAGAGCCCCAGGTGTCGGTGGCTTACCTGGTCGGATTGTCGAATGACGTAGGCACGGGGGTGAACTGCGTATCCTGGGCCCGCCAGTTGAAAGACATCGAGACCCGCCGTCGGTTGGTGGTGTTCAGCTACGAACTGGCGACCCGTGCAGCCTCCGATCCCGAGGGGGTGCTCGACTGGGCGACGGCGGAGATCTCCCTGATCGGCGACCGGGCTACTTCGACCAACGACCTGCGGCCCCTGGGTGCAATCCTCCGGGAATCGCTCCAGCAGCTCGAAAGCCGGTGCCGGGCCTACGCCTCCGGGCAGCCCGTGGGGACCTCGACAGGTCTGCGGAGCCTCGACACCTATACGGGCGGCTGGCGTGGCGGGCAGCTGGTCGTTGTGGCCGGACGTCCCGGTATGGGCAAGAGTGCCGCCGCGCTGCACTTCATGGCCAGCGCCGCCCGGCAGGGGACACCGGTTTGCTTCTTCTCGCTGGAAATGCGCGATACGCAGTTGTCCGACCGGTTGCTGATCGGCCGGAGCAATGTCGACGCCAACGCCTACCGTTCCGGGAGTATCACCTCCGGGGTATGGGAGACGCTGGAACGGGTTGAGGCCGAACTCGCGGCTTTGCCGATCCATATCAGCGACCGTCCGGCCACGTCGATGACGCAGATACGGGCGCAATGCCGGAGAATGCACCGCCGGGGCAAGTGCGGGATGGTGGTGATTGACTACCTGCAGCTGCTCGACGGCGACGACCGCCAGCAGAGCCGCGAACGCGAGGTAGCCAATATGTCGCGCTCGGCCAAACAACTGGCCAAAGAGCTGGATATTCCGGTTATCATCCTGGCGCAGCTCTCCCGCAAGGTTGAGGAACGACCTGACAAAACGCCGCTGCTGTCTGACCTCCGCGAATCGGGAGCCATCGAGCAGGACGCCGATATGGTGCTGTTCATCATGCGCCCGGAGTATTACGGCATTCAGACCCTCGAGACGGGCCGCTACGGGACCATCTCCTCGCACGGTGTCGGGCGGTTCATCATTGCCAAACAGCGGGACGGCCGCACCGGGGAGGTTTGCTTCCGGTTCAATCGGAGTGTCACGAACCTCACCGACTACAACGGTCCGGAGGAGCCACAGGATACAGACCCCGGTCCTTTTTAACGAAAAGCGTGGTATTTTCGCTTGGAATCATTCGGGTGGATGGTTATCCACGACGTGAAAAACAATTGAAATTTCGGGCTGCAAAGAGATCGACGGATTCGATACCCGTCACCGGGCTGCAGAATGAAAAAGGGCAACCCCGAAGGATCACCCCAGCTACCCGGTAACGGCCGCCGCCTCCATCATTCAGTCCATCGGCAAACAGCCGATCCGGGAATAATGGAAACAGCCACCTCAACGGGTGGCTGCTTTGTTTTTACGTTATCCGACGGATAGCGGCGTGAGATATGGCTACTTCTTTTCTTCTTCAATTTGGGCCGTCTCTTTCCCTGCCAACACTTTCTTGGCATTGATCGGAGAGATAACCGAGTGCCCCAATTGGGATTCCAGTTGATTGCGGGCCGCCTTTGCTACGCTGCCCCCGCTTTTCGCCACTCTTGCGTTCTGTTGGAAGCCTTTGGGTTGTTGCTGCTTCGAAATCTCCGTTGCGGCAGCTTCGGCGAGGGTGTTGAGGGCCAATTCGATGTTCGTCATGTTGTCCCGCAGATTCTCTTTTTTCAGCCCTTTGTATTGCTTGTAGGCTTTGGTTGTACGTCCGGCCCACTCCATCGTGATAATGTCGGTAAGCGTGGCATATTGCTGCCCTTCAACGCCCCGGCGTTGCCATTCGTCGGTCAGCTCCTTGCGTACCTCCATACTCTTCAATCGCTGGTTGATCCAGTTGTCGGAGTATCCCAGGCGCTTGTAGTCGGTCATCGCCTGCCGGATAGACAGCTCCGGATCCTGCATCTGGTCGAGGCGGTCGCTGGCTACCTGCGCCATCCAACGCTTGAACGGCTCGGCCTTCGGAGAGGGGATCGACTGGATCAACCGGAAAAGTTGCTCGGTATCTGCTACATCCGTGAGTCGCATTTTCCCGTCAGCGGCGAGCATTTTCAAGGCGTGACAATTTGTCACGGTTTCATTTCCCTCTGCTTTGAGCCGTTGCTTGAGCTTGCGCCAGTAGGCGGCAGCATCAGCGCTCTCCGTCAGTACGGCCACGACGTCGACAATGGCGAAATACCAGGTTTCCGTTTCGTCGTCCCAGATGGTGCGCACTTTCCGCTCTTCGAATAGTTGTATGGCTTGTTTCTGTGTCATAGGTCAATGTTGTTGAGATTATTCTCCCTTCTCTATTTTGATCGGCTTGCCGCAATGCGGGCAGGTGATCGTGTTCGTCGGCTGCGGGGCGAACAGCTCCGGAACCGTTACCCCCAGGGCGGCGGCAATCTCTTCCAGCCGCTTCAAAGGAGGATTCCCTTTATCGCTAATTGCGATGCTTAATCCGGTTTCAGTCATCCCAAGAATCCCCGCAAGTTCTTTTGCGGTCATCCCTTTTTTTTTCAATAACTCTTTAACTCGCATTTTGGTCGTATTTATATTCACAAATATACTAATGTTTATATAATTGTCAAAAAATTATACTGTTGTTTTGATTTCTCTTGTGAAATATTTGGACAGGATCAAATGATATTTATATTTGCATCGTAATAATCAAAACAGCAATTAAACCATGACACCCGCAACCCGTACCGAGATTCAGCACCTCGCCAAGCAGATCGCCGATTACGTCACCTTCAAGTGCGACGGCGAAAGCGAAGGTTTCGAGATCATCCACAACGGTTATATCGCTTTTGTCAACTACGAGACCGAATATCGTGCCGTCCGGGGCGGTGACAGCTATTGCGGGATGTGGGAGATGGTCCCCGAGCTGGTCAGCGAGCAGACGACCGTCGAGGCCGTATGGGATGAAGAGGGTAACGAGTATCCCGAACTTGCCGACGCTTTGCAGGTGCTGTTGAACTAACAAATAAATCAGGGCTCCGATTTCATTGTTCTGCGGGGTGCACCTACTTGCAAAATCCGGGAAGTTGTGTGTAAATTGTGTGTAAATGGGAAAAATAAAAGGAGTTACAAATTGCTGTAACTCCTTGATTTTCAATGGTCGGGGTAACAGGATTCGAACCTGTGACCCCCTGCTCCCAAAGCAGGTGCGCTAACCGGACTGCGCTACACCCCGAGTCCCGTTCCGCGGCGGAATCCCGTCCGCCCGGAACAGGTTGTGCAAAGATAGCGGCTTTTTTCCGTTCCGGCAAACTTTTCGGTGGAAAAGCGTCCCGAACCTGTGTGGCCAATTGTTGGCGGCGGCGGTTACGGCCTCCCGATGCTGTCGAGCAGGTGGCCGAAATCCTCGCCCGGGACGGGCTTATAGACGGTGAAACCTAACGCCTGCGCCGCATCGACGTTCTTCTGCCCGTCGTCGATGAAGAGCGTCCGCTCGGGCACCATGCCGCTGTCGGCAATCATCTTGCGGAAGATCGCCTCCGAGGGCTTCAGCTCGCGCATCTCGTACGAAAGGTAGATCCGGTCGAAGTAATCCTCCATGCACTTGCCGTCGGCCGTGAACATCTCGCGGATGAAGCGCATCGACGAGGGGTTGTTGTTCGAGAGGACGTAGGTGCGGATGCCGCGCCGACGCAGCTGCTCGATCTGCCGCATCTTCGCGACCGGAACCCCCGTCAGGAAGTCGCCGTAGGCACGGCCGATCGCTTCGTCCGTCACCGCGGGCGTCGCGGCCAACTGCCGCATGAGGTCGCACATCTCGCGGAACGAGATCAGTCCTTGTTCCAATTGCCCGATCATCTCGGCCGGGTAGTAGGGGTTGATCAGTTCGGCCACGGCCTCCATGCCAAGGCGCCGGAACGAGGCCCGGCAGCGGTCGATATCCAGATCGACCAGCACGCCTCCGAGGTCGAAGACGACATTTTCGATAGTTTCCATAGGATTCAAAGTGCCCGTTTGTACGGTCGGGGACCGTTTATTTCTGGAATTTCATGGTAAAACGCCTTACGGGGCGCAGCACCCACATCGGCAGCATCTTGCACAGCGGGATCCACAGCCGGTTCCACCAGTCGGGGACGATCGAGCGCCGGCCGCGCCACAGGGCCCGGAGCCCGGCCCGGGCACAGCGGTCGGCCGAGATCAGCACGCCAATCCGCAGCCCGATCCGCTGCCAGCGGGGTGTCAGCCCGTAGAGATCCGTGGCCACGCCGGCCGGCGAGACCGCCGTAACGCGGATCCCCTGCTCGCGGACCTCCCGGGCAAAGGCGACCGAGAACGACCGCAGATAGGCCTTCGAGGCGCTGTAGAGGGCCAGTCCCGGCCAGGGCATCCATTGCGAATAGGAGGACATGTTGAGAATGTATCCGCCGTGCCCGCGACGGGCCATCTCCGAGGCGTAGAGCCGGCAGAGCAGTGTGTTGGTCAGGTCGTGCAGCAGGATGATCTGCCGGATGCGCTCCTCGGGCGTTCGGAGAATGTCGAGGAACGAGAACAGGCCGGCGTTGTTGATCAGCACGTCGATCGGGAGTCCCTCGGCCTGCGTGCGGTCGAACAGCTCGCGGGCCGCCTCCTCGCGGGCCAGGTCGCACTCGATGATCCGCAGCTCGCGCCCCTCGCAGCGGGCCGCCAGTTCGTTGCGGACCTCCTCGAGCGGTTCGCGGCGGTTGCCTACCAGGACGAGGTTGTAACCCAGCGCCGCGAGCCGACGCGCATAACAGCGCCCGATGCCCGAACCGGCGCCGCTCACCAGCGCCCAGCGTGTGCCGGGCCGTACCTCTCCGCGCCGCATCCGACGCCGGGACTGCGCCTCACTGCCGTATGCCGCCTCACTGCCGTATGCCGCCTCACTGCCGCACGCCGCCTTATTGCCGCCTGCCGCCTCACTGTACCCCGCTTTTGCGACTGTTCCGGTCTCCGCACCGGCCGGTATTTCGTTCGTGCGCTTCATCAGGGGAGACGTTTGAGCTCTTCGACGATCTTGCGCGGAAGATCCGGACAGTGTTTGCAGCACTTCATGTCGACGGAGTACATCCGGGCAATGCAGTAGTTGCGGTGGTCGCATTCGCTGCGGGTCGACTCGTCTCCTGCGCGGAGTTTGTTGACGAAGGCCGGATCGTTGACCAGCGCCCGGGCCATCTGTACCAGTTCGAACCCCGACCCGAGGGCCCGTTCGATCCCTTCGCGGCTGATGAGCCCGCCGACGTAGATCAGCGTGCCCTTCAGCGCCTCGCGGAACTTCCGGGCATCCTCCAGGAAGTAGCACTCGCTGAAGGGAAACTGCTTGATCATGAAGGGACCGCACCAGCGGATGAAGTAACGCAGCCAGAGGGGCGAGTAGTAGCTCATCGTGTAGAGGGGGATCAGCCCGCGCATGACGGCCATCGGGGCCTTCGAGACGAACCCGCCGGAGAGGACGATGCCGTCGACGCCGAACGACTCGATGACCTTGGCGATCTCGATGCTTTCGGGGATCTGGATGCCGCCCTTGAAGCCGTCGTACATGTTGTGCTTGACGGTGATGGCCATGTTGCAGGCACGGGCGGCCTCGACGGCCTCCGAGAGGCACATCCGCATGAAGCGCATGCGGTTTTCTAACGAACCGCCATACTCGTCATGGCGGTGGTTCGTATAGGGCGAGAGAAACTGCGAGATGAGGTATCCGTGCCCGGCGTGGAGCTCCACCGAGTCGAATCCGGCGTCGTGGGCCGTGTGGACGGCGCGTCCGAAATCCTTGGCCACCTGTTCGATCTCGCTGCGCCTCATGCCGCGCACCGGGGTGTAGGCGTAGAGGTTCACGCCCCACGAGGCTCCGATGGGCATCTGCCCGGCGGTCGACCAGTGGGTCATGTTGCCGCAGTGGCCGATCTGGATGGCGGCGGCAGCCCCTTCGCGGTGGATGGCGTCGGTGATGTCGCGCAGCCCGGGGACGATTTCCGGGCGGAGCCACAGCTGTTTGTTGAACGAGAGGCCGCTGCGGCAGACTGCGGCGTAGGCCAGTGTCGTCATGCCGATTCCGCCGCGGGCCACGGCCACGTGGTAATCCTTGAGCTGCCGTGTGGGGCCGAAGTCCTTGCCCATGGACTCGAATGCCGCCGAGCGGATCGTGCGGTTGCGCAGCGTGACGGGCCCGAGCTTGAAGGGGGTGAAAAGTTTGGATTCCATCTTTATGGTGTGTTTTTCGGTTTTTTCAGTGGGCCGGGAGCCTTGCGAGGTTCCTCCGCGGATTGGCCGTCCGCTTGTTTGCGCCCGGAGTCGCCTCCTGGGGCTTCGAAAGCCCGGTCCGCTGCGGTTGCAGGACGGCTTCTTGGCGACTTTTGGCGGTATGTTGGGTCTCCTTGGCGGCTCCTTGAGGCCGGGGCTTGGTTAGTAAATAAAGGGGATGATGCGCTTGCGCTTGAGCTTGGAAAACTCCTCGCCGAACTCCTGCTCGTAGCGGCGGCGCAGCGAGGCGGCGCGGGGTGCGAGGTTGGCGAAGGTCCACCAGGCGAAGACCGCCCCGGCCCACGACCACGAAGCCACGGCGAATCCGACCCATTCGAGCAGTTCGCCGAAGTAGTTGGCCGACGAGACGTAGCGGAACATGCCGCCGCGGGGGATGTAGTGCCGCGTGTCGCCGGGTTTGCGCAGGTGGCGGATAATGCGGTCGGAGTGGAGGTTGATCGCCATTCCGGCGATGAAGAGCGCGCCTCCGATGTAGATGTAGGGTTTTGTGAACCAGCCGTCGTAGTAGTCGGCGGGCGATACCCAGAAGATCCATCCGCCCTGCATCAGGGCGTTGAGCGTATTGAAGAGCATGCCCATGAGGACGATTCCGAGGGGCATCTTCGAGTTTCCGCGCATGAGCAGCGGGAAGATGAACGAACGTTGGAAGTAGTGGGCCTCGAAGAGGAGGAAGAGGACAAGCGGTGCGGCCTGCCCCATGCGGTCGGAGGTGGCCCACAGCACGGCCATGAGGATGAAGACGGGGGATTCCATCAGCATCCATCCGATTTTGTTCGGAACGGGCGGTCCGTAGCGGCGGTTGAAGAGGTAGCCGTAACCGGCCTCGAAGAAGTGCAGGGCGATGAAGACCACCAGGGCCAGCGAGGCCATGACGATGAGGAAGATGTCGAATGTTTCGCGCATGTCGGGCGGGGATTCGTAAAGCGGCGTAAAGATAGGAAAATTTTCGGTGTCGGTCAAGGTCCGGACCCGTCGGTAGTTGTTCGAATTTTCCTCGGGATCAGTCTGGTGTGGATGTTGCCGTTCGGTGCGGCTGCGGGGGAGCGGCGGTTTTGAGCATTTCGGTCGTTTCCGGACCCTTGTCGGTCCGGTTCCGCCCGACACAAAACCGACCGACGGAATCCCTCCGCCGGCCGGTCGCTAAATTTACGGTAAGCGATGCATATACCGTCAGTGCGTGTAGACCTTTCCCTTCTGGTGTTCGTGGGCCTCGAACTTCAGGCGCGAGGTGGTCGGGTAGCGGAGCTTCTCGAATTCGGCCACGGCGTTGCGGATGTCGCCCAGCAGCATGTCGGCCATGTCGCGCGAGAAGCCTTGCCGCACGACGATGCGCATGACGATCATCTGCTCGATGTTGCGGGGCATGGTGTAGGCCGGGACCATCCATCCGCTCTGCTGCAGGGCGGCCTGCAGGTCGAAGAGGGTCCATTTGGCCGTTTTTTCGTATTCGGGATCCAGCGACCAGATGAAGAGCGGGTTGACCATCTCCTCGGCGTAGTTGCGGAAGCAGGGCATCTTGCCGATCTCGCGGTGGCAGTAGCAGGCGATATCCATCGAGTTCTGTTGAATCTCGCGGTATCCTTCGAATCCCAGTCGGATGAAGTTGTAATACTGGCCGAGGATCTGCGCCGCCGGACGCGAGAAGTTGAGCCCCACCTGGGTGATGCTGGCGCCGAGGTAGTTGACCGAGAAGGACATCGCGTCGGGGAGATACTTCTTCTCCTTCCAGACGGTCCATCCCAGACCCGGGTAGACCAGACCGAACTTGTGGCCCGAGGTCGAGATCGAGAGTACCCATTTCAGGCGGAAATCCCACTTCACGTCGGGGTTGAGGAACGGCAGGATAAAGCCGCCCGAAGCCGCATCGACATGGATCGGAATCTCGTAGCCGGTCTTCTGGTTGAAGGCGTCGAGCGCCCGGTCGAGAGCCTCGATATCGTCGTTCAGACCGGTCCAGGTCACGCCGGCGATCGGGACGATGCAGATCGTGTTCTCGTCGCAGAGCTTCAGGGCGGCCTCCGTGTCGAGGGTCTTCTTTTCGGGGGTGAGGGGCACCGTGCGCATCTCGATCTGCCACAACTGGCAGAACTTCTCCCAGACGACCTGGAAGGCCGAGCTCATCACCAGATTGGGCTTGTCGTAGGGTTTCCCGGCGGCCTTGCGGCGGTCGCGCCAGCGCAGCCAGGCGGCCACACCGCCCAGCATGCAGGCCTCGGACGACCCGATGCCGACGGCTCCGGCCTTCCATTCGGCCTTTTCGGGCGAGTTCCAGAGGTTGGCCAGGATGTTGATGCAGCGGCCGCACATGACGGCCACGCGCGGATACTCCGTTTCGTCGATGTAGTTGACGTTGATCGCCTCGTTCATCAGCCGCGTGGCGTAGTCGTCCATGTAGGTCGTGACGAAGGTGGCCAGATTCAGCCGGGGCTGGGTCTGCGGGTAGGTTTCGTCCTTGACCATCTGGTAGGCGATTTCGGGCGAGGTCTTGCCGCGGGGGATGAACTGGGTGGGAGCCGGCGAGCGCATCTCCTTCGATCCGAAGATCTCGGCGGCGGCATCGGCGGCCGACATGTTCTGTTGTTTCATGGTGTGTAGCATTTATGGTTTACGTCGTCGAACGGTTGCACGAACTGTGCCAGAACCCGACGCCGGAGCCCCTGCCGGCCGGCTCTTTTTTACCGTGGAGCGGGCGTCCGTGGCGCACGTTTTGCGGAAAAAGTGCGTATCTTTGTCCCGGAAAAACATACTGCCATGAAACGACTCGTCGTATTTACCGGCGCGGGGATGAGCGCCGACAGCGGACTGGCTACGTTCCGCGATGCCGACGGCCTGTGGGCCAACTACCGCATCGAGGATGTCTGCACGCCCGAGGCGCTGGCGCGCAACCGGGCGCTGGTCATCCGCTTCTATAACGAACGCCGCCGCGAGATGCTCCGCTGCGAACCCAATGCCGGCCATCGGGCCATTGCCGCGCTGGAGCGGGATTTCGACGTCGACGTGCTGACGCAGAATGTCGACGACCTGCACGAGCGGGCCGGCTCAACGCGCGTGACGCACCTCCACGGCGAACTGCGCAAACTGCGTTCGACGGCCAACCCCGACCTCATCGTTCCGATCGAGGGGTGGGAGCAGCCGCTCGATGCCCGGGCTTCGGACGGTTCGCTGCTGCGGCCGCATATTGTCTTCTTCGGCGAATCGGTGCCGATGTTCGAGCGGGCGGCCGAGATCGCCGCACGGGCCGAGATCATGGTCGTCGTCGGAACGTCGCTGGCCGTCTATCCGGCGGCCTCGCTCGTGCGCTACGTACGGCCCGGCGTGCCGATCTACCTGGTCGATCCGGGCAATCCCGATACGTGCGGCATCCGCAATCCGCTGACGGTCATTCGCAAACGGGCCTCGGAGGGGGTTCCCGAACTGGCCGGCCTGCTGCGCCGGACCTTTGCGGACAAATAACGCCGATGAAGCACCATGACCGCCTATTTCATTCTGGAGATGCTCGGAACGCTGGCCTTTGCCATCAGCGGTATCCGGCTCGCCTCGGCCAAGCGCTTTGACTGGTTCGGGGCCTACGTCGTGGGTTTCACGACTGCCATCGGGGGCGGAACGCTCCGCGACCTGATGCTTTCGCAGACGCCGTTCTGGATGCTGGACAGCGTCTACCTCATCGTCACGGCCATCGCCCTGGGGATCGTCATCCTGCTGGGGCGCTATCTGATCCGGCTGAACAACACCTTCTTCATCTTCGACGCCATCGGTCTGGGACTCTTCACCGTTGTCGGCATCGAGAAGACCCTTGCGACGGGTTTTCCGCTGTGGGTGGCCGTGATCATGGGCACGATGACCGGCGCGGCGGGCGGTGTGCTGCGCGACATCCTGATCAACGAGGAGCCGCTGATCTTCCGTAAGGAGATCTACGCGCTGGCGTGCGTCTTCGGCGGCTTTGTCTTCTGGCTGTGCCGCTGGGCGGGCATCGAAGGGGCCGCGCTGCAGATCATCACGGCGGCCGCGGTCATCGCCCTGCGGATCGTGGCGGTCCGCTTCGGCCTCCGTCTGCCGATCCTCAAGTAGGGGCGCGGGAGCGCGATTCCACCCATATAAATAAAACGGACCGCATGTCATGCGGTCCGTTTTTGTGCAGGAGGGCGGCGTTTCCCGGCCGCTATTTGACATCCTTGAAATAGAGGTCGAGCAACTCCTTGGCGGCGACGAACGACGAGATCTTGTCGTCCAACACGCGCTGTTCGTACTCGCCGATGCGGCTTTCGACGGCCGGGTCGCGGTAGAAACTGCTGCGCAGCGCCTCGTTGATCGTCTCGTACATCCAGTACTTGTTCTGGCGGTTGCGGTTGTGCTGGAAGTATCCGTTGCGCTGGATGTGGTCGAGATACTCCTCGACGCCCTTCCAGACCTCCTCCAGACCGGCTTTCGTCACGGCCGACGAGGTGTAGACCTTGGGGCGCCAGCCCGATTCCGGGACGGGGAAGAGCCGCAGGGCCCCCTGGAACTGCGTGCGGGCCAACTCGGCCTTGTGGATGTTCTCGCCGTCGGCCTTGGTGATGACCATCAGGTCGGCCATCTCCATGATACCGCGCTTGATGCCCTGCAACTCGTCGCCGGCGCCCGAGATCTGCAGCAGCATGAAGAGGTCGACCATCGAGTGGACGGCCGTTTCGGACTGCCCGACGCCGACCGTCTCGATGAAGATGACGTCGAAACCGGCGGCTTCGCACAGCACGATCGTCTCACGGGTCTTGCGGGCCACGCCTCCGAGCGATCCGGCCGAGGGCGAGGGCCGGATGAAGACGTCAGGGTTGTTGCAGATGCTCTCCATGCGGGTCTTGTCGCCGAGGATCGAGCCGCCGCTGCGCTCCGACGAGGGGTCGATGGCCAGCACGGCCAGGCGGTGGCGCAGCGAGGTGACCATGTTCCCGATGGCCTCGATGAAGGTCGACTTGCCGGCTCCGGGGACTCCGGTGATGCCGATGCGGATGGATTTTCCGGCGTGGGGCAGACAGCGTTCGATGATCTCCTGCGCCTGGGCGTAGTGGGCCGGGTTGGAGGATTCGACGAGCGTGATGGCCTGCGAAAGGATGGTGATCTTGCCGGCGAGGATTCCCTCGACATATTCGTCGGTCGATAGCTGGCGTTTCTTGTGGCGTTTGAAGTAGGGGCTTACGACGGGTTGGTCTTCGACGCCCTCGGCGACGTTGAGCGCCGTATCGTGATGCGTGTCGGCATACTCCTTTTCGTAGTGGTCGATCCTGGTAAATGACATGGGTGTCAACGGGTTGATTGTTCGATGATTTTTTCGTTGAGTTGCAGGCTGTTGCCCATCCAGAGGGCCCGGTTGCGGGCGTCGATCAGCACGCCGAACGGGACGTACGTGACGCCGTAGGCGGCGAACCCGCGTTCGGCATGGATCGTGGCCGTGATCCGCCGCGAGAGGAAGGGTCTGAGCATCGGAGCGATGCGGGCCGTGTCCTCGCGCGTGACGACGATCACGCGCATGGCGGGTTTCGAACGGGCCGAGAGGTCGCGGAGACGTTCGAGCGAGGTGATGCAGGCGGGATTCGACGAGTGGAAGAACTCGACGTAGGTGATCGGTGCGGGCTGGGGGTGTCGGTTGTCGATCCAGCCGGCGGGTTTGAGCTCGGGGACCTTTTCACCGAGGATGATGTTCTGGGCTCGGGCGAGTGAGAGGCCCAACCCGCACACCGCCAAGAGAATGAGCAGAGCTTTCTTCATGGAGCGTCCTGTTTTGTCCGCTATAAAGATAGTACGTTTTGTCGGAAGCCGCAAATTTTTCGGGGAAAAGGGGGCGTCGAGCGAGTGCGGGGCAGGGCGGTCCCGGACGGCGGGATGGTGTTACAATGGGTGTTTGTTGGCATCCATGTATGGGGTATTTTCATCATTATTGCGTTATCTCGGTCCCGCTTTCATTATAGATGGTGCTATTGGTTATATGAGCTGTGGAAATGATATTGTAATTGGCTGGTGAAGCAAGCCTATCGCCTGCCATCCCTATATATGATGCAGAGGATGAACCTCTTGTCGCATAAACTTCCGAATCTGAAATGATAATACTAAATTCTGTTTGCTTATTCGTAACGCTCGTGCTACTAATTCCTCCACCTATGGCGGCTGCCCCGTAATTGCTGGAACCAGTACCATAGACATATACAACGGCATTACTGATATTTATACTTCCGACAGTTGCCGAACCGGCTGCACCGATTCCACTTGCGTAATCATTTTGGATACTACCACTTCCTCTTGCTGTTACGGTTACATTACTTATATAGATGTCCCCACATGAAAAATTGGAACTGCCGTTAAGATAATAACCGCCGATGCCCGCGCCGCCGCCACCTCCTATAGCAGTCAGTTTATCCTCTGTGCTGCTGCCTGTGATGGTAACGGTGGAGCCTTGTGCCACATAGATGCCCGCACCTTCTTGTCCCCGAGTTCTGCCTGTGCATTGCACAGTGTTGTTATCGCCTACCACATGAATAGTCGGACTGGCATTGTCTGTGATGCTGATGGCATGACCGCTCGACACACTTATCCGTGCATCCTCCAGGTAGATGTTCGGTTCACCCCCCCCCGTCACCCGTATGCCGTATTGACCCGTACCGGTAACATAGTAAGTACCATTATCGGCAATCTCGCGCGTGTCGGTCAGCGTAGAGAGGTCAATCGTCTGCGTGCCTTCGCTGTTTGCCGTAATCGTGATGGTGTGGACTTTGCCTGCTTCCGGAGTTATGTTCGGTGAAATCTCACAAGAGTGTGAAATATTCAAATTTATATTCGTAACTATGATGTACTGTATTTCTTCCCCGGGTACTACATTGGCTTCCCAGCATTCGGTGCCGTCTTGGCAGGTGGTCTGGCGCATGGGAACCCTGTCTTTCATAAACATATTCTGTATTATTTTCCCTTGCCGGATGTTACAACTTACCGGATTATTATGGATGTCAATCCCTCCCACCCGGGCTGTGCCCTTGGTCACCACGCGCACCTTGGCAAGCTGGTGGGTGAAGCTGAGGGTGACGGGTGTTTGGTGGTTGCCCGTGCCAATGCCGCGCAGCACGTAGGTCAGCCCGTTCCTGTCCTGGTTGCGGAGGTTTACTGTGCCATCCGTAGCGGGATACCAGGCAGTGACTTCGGCAGTCCGGGAGTTCTTCCAATAGACGGACGTTTCGGGGGTGACTGTGACATTTCCCGCATCATCTACATTTATGATATATAGGCCCGTTTCCTCATTGTCGCCAATGCGCACGCCAATGCGTTCACCGCCCGTCCAGTGGCTGCCCATGCCGTCCGTTTCGTTTTCCGCCACGCGCGTCCAGGGTTTTGCGCTGCTTTCTGCGGTGATGCTTACACGGCCTATCTGCAAGGGATATGCGCCGTCGGGCAGGGTGTTGCCTGGCTCGGCCAGTTCGTCCTGCGTGCAGGCGGTGAGCAGGGTTGCCGCCGCAAGGCATATTGCTGTAAATAATCTGTTTCTCTTCATATCTTCTCTCCTTCCTGATTCTTCGTTCCTCCTTCTTCATTCTTATAATACGCCTCCACCCGTGCCCGGATGTTCTCGCGCAGACATTCCTCGTAGAGCCACGGCTCGGCGCTGTGGAAGTCACCCACATTGAGGAAGCCCAGGATGGGCCGGTATTCCGAGCCGCTGTAGCCCTTCACTACCAACACATGGTGCCGGGGCGAAACCGTGACGGTGATGGTGTCGTGCAGCGTGGCGGGCGTGGCATCGGTGCGCCAGTTCACGGGGTTGATGCACATCGCGCAGGGAGCTGCCACCACGGGCTGGATGCAGCGCACGTCGGACACGGAGTTGTAGCAGATGGTCACGCCCGTGTCCGTGGCTCCATGCGCCGGACGGATGTTCTCCGTGGCGAGGGTGTCGGCGGGTGTCACCTTATAGCCCAGCACGTAGGCCGCCACCAGACGGCTTGCCACGTCTGCGGGCATCGTCTTCAGCAGCTCCACCACCGCCTTGCCGCCCTGACTGAAGCCCGCCAGCACAAAGGGACGGTCGGGGTCGGGGCGTTGACGGAGGAAGGTGTCGAAGGCCGCCTGCACATCGCTGAAGGCGGTGCGGAAGCGGTTGCTGATGGTATCCTCGTTCAGCGTCGCCCAGCCCTCGATGGTGATGTGACGGTAGTAGGGCGAATAGAAGTCTCCTGCCTCGCCCATATAACCGGCGATGCGGGAAATCTCCTTGTCCATGTTGGCGCGGTGCGTGGCGTTATGCACGTCGGCATAGTGGCAGACGCGCCCGTCTTCCGCAGTCCAGTCGGTCTCCCAGGTGGAGACGAGGTAGAACACGTCCGCACTCCTGTCCGCCGTGCTGTTCCGGCGGGTGTACCACATCGTGGCGTCGGCATAGTCGGGCGCATCGGGGATGAAGGTGGCGGCATCCGTGCCGGTACCCCTGTTATTGCGGCCGCACGAGGCGAGCAAGAGGAAGAGGAATACTCCGATGCAATATGTCCATCTTTTGCGTATCATTTTCTTTCGTATTGTAAGGTCATAGCACTACCGAGCCACTGCCATCCGCGCCGTCTTCCCAAGTCATGCTGCCGGTATCGACCGATACCTCCAGGCCTTCTTCCTTTACGGTGATGTCGAAGGTGTGTACAGAGTTAGCCTGAAACGAATAACTGATACCCAAGCCTGTCAATTCTGATATTCTCGCTTTATAGGCAGCGCCTCCTACACGGACTTCTATCGCGGATAAGCGCGAAGGATCCACATAACAACTTTGAGGTATGACAAGCGCTTCGTAGGAGGCGAAAGCTCCGTCAGCCGGTGTATCAAGCCGGTGCGGCGTGATGGAGGCACCCTTCGAGTATCGATCCCCCTCTATATATATCGAACCGTTATTATGATCTACCTCTCCGCGGGTTAGAAAATCAGTCAGCAGCACGGACAAATCGCCGCCGAAACTATCGAGATAGTCGGATTGCTGGATGTTTATCACTACCTTCGCCAGGCAATGCCCGAATGTCAGCCCCGCTTCGTTCCTGTCGGCGAATGCGATCGTTTGTTTGGCATGAAGGAAGTCTTTATCGGCGGGCATCCCTGCGGACTGGTCGACAGGCACCTCCCATGTCTCAGGCAACGTGGTAAGGCAGGGATACCAGGCTTCCACCGTCTTTGTCTCGTTGGTGCTCGTCCAATAGAAGGGGTTGGTGGAGGTCAGCGTGGCAGTCTTGTAGTCGCCGGAGGAAGTAAGGGTGTACACCTTCGTTTCGTTGCCTACCTGCACAGCTACGTTTTGCACGCCCTCCCAATCGCTGTCTATCGTACTGCGCGAAAAGGGTGCCGCCACAGCCTGCATCATACCGGTAGCTGTCAGTTCCAGGGGGTATTCGCCTTCGGGCAAGGCGTTGCCTTGCTCGGCCGGTTCGTCCTGCGTGCAGGCGGCAAGCACGAGTGCCGTGGCCGCGAGGATTAAAGTATGTTTCATCTTGCTCGTCATGTTTTTCTTTATTGGGTTTCGTGCCACCGGCGGCCGCGATGCCGCCCGATACACCATATATAGTATATCTCCGTGCTTACGCTGCCGCACGGGATGGCTGTTGCCGTTTACATCAGGGCCGTGTTGTCATCATCGGTTACGGTCACCCATTCCTTGATGTCAGCCGAGCCTGCCGTCAGTCCGGTCTTGCTGACGATGACGGGGAACAGGTAGTTCACGCCCGGCTGCAGACCGAAGGCCGAGTTGTACTCAGGTACGGTGAGCTTGGCCTTGTAAGTCTGCCCGTTCACCGTGACGGCGAGGTCAATGCCGATGGCTGACTGCGGAAAGACGATGACGGGAGAGGCCGTGTACCTGTCATTCGTGGTGGTGACGCCGCTGAGTGCGATGGTGAGTTCGGCTGCCGATGCATTGTCGTCCGCCGTGGCTGTTCCGTCCTGCGTATTGAACGAGCCTTGCAACTTCAAACCGCCGAGCGTGTAGCCGGTCAGCATCCCGTTGTCGAAGTCCATGTCTGCCCCCTCGGTAAACTCAAGGGTAATCTGGCTCATGCGGTGGCAGAAGGCGTGCTCGCCCGTGAAGTTCACCACGGGGTTGCCCTTGCTGGCTGTGGCACCGCCGGCATGGAGGAAGTCTATCTTGGGCTGCTGGTCAGCGGTCTGCATGTCGGCACCGGTAGTGGCGGTGACGGTTCCGCCACCCTCGGCGTATGGATAGTAGGCACGGAATGTTACAGGGTTCGGGTCCTCGAAGTAGATCTCCTGTCCGGTTGCGGCGAATTTACCGCTTTCGTAGGCATACGGCCTGTTGGTATAATTGCCGCCCGTGATGCCGATCCGGTCGCCATGCGCCCAGTCCGTACCGCTGGCGCGGGTATTCGTGCCGCTGATGGTGGCGTTCACTTTGAGGGCCACCTCGCCGTCGGGCACGGTGGTCACTTCGTCGTTGGTGCAGGCGGCGAGCATAAGTGCCGTAGCTGCGAGAAGAATATAGGGTTTCATGGTTTCGTGTTTTTCGTTGATTATGTTTTATTGCAACGTGACATCTCCGGAGCCGTCGCGATCACTGTTTGTAAACCAATCGTTGATTGTCGCGTTGCCCGCTTCCAGTCCGGTATTGCTGATGGTCACGGTGTAAGTATAGCTGTAACCGGCTTGCAGGCCGCCTGTCGGAGGATTGAGCGCCGTCTTGTAGGTCTGTCCGTTACAGGTCACTTCGAGGTTCAATGTGCCGCTGACGGTTTGCGGCACCATGATTATCGGGGTGTAATCCACCTGTTTGTCCGCTTCGCCGGTTACGGTCATGGCAATGTTGCCGGAGGTGCTGCCGGTCGTCAGATCGCAAGACTGCGTGTTGAATGAGGCATCGGTGGTAACATCCTTTACGGTGTAGCCAGTCAATGCGGCAAGGTTGCTGATACCGTTGCCTGCCTTGAATACGAACGAAACCTGCGACATGATATGGCTGAAAGCGTAGTCACCCGTAAAGTTGATTTTCGGGGAAGATACGCTGGTACTTACCACAGGCGTGACGAGAATGTCCCACTGGTTCCAGCCGTTTTCTGCATTCACTGTCTGCGACTTGGTGTCGATGTCGATTACATTGGCCGCAGGAATTAATGCCGGGTCGGCATACCATGCCCGGAAAGACACCCCGTTACGGTCTTGGAAATAATACGGGTTACTGCCCGCAGACCAGGAACCGCCGTCCTGCAACGTATAGTCATAGGCGGCTGTTCCGTCTGCCACCACATGAATTACATCGCCTGCGGTAAACGCTGCCGATTGTCCATGAACACTGACCCGGATCCGTGTGCCACTGATACCTGCCGTCACCTGTGCGGCTACCGGTCCGTCGGCAAGCGGGTCATTCGCCGTTTCTTCGTTATTACAAGCCGCCAGAGTCATCGTCAAGGCCATGATGACGGCGGGAGTCCATTTCAATCTGGTTGCTTTCATAATAGATTGCTTGTTATCCTGTTTACATGGCTTCCACCGGATCGCCCGGAATGGTGTTCCAATCCTTTATGGTGGCTTCCATACCGGCCCTGACCGGCGTGTGCAGCTCACCCTCGATGCCCAGGGCTTCTTCCATGTCACCGTTAAAGTCCGCGAGGATTTCCGTCAGGTCGCTCTCTACCGTCTGTGTCTGTCCGTCGGTGAAGGTCAGGACAAGCGTCAGTGTCTGCGCATCGCCCCGTACTCCCAGCAGACGCAGGTCTGCCGACACCTTGTCACCCTCACGGGCGAAGGTTGGTCGTGTGCTGACCGCTTCGCCGGTCAGTGTCCCGCGATACAGGTCGTAGGCTTCCGCCACGCCGCCGAGCGTACCCGTTATGGCCGCGATGCGCTCCGGGTCGCCCTCGGTCACGGTCAGTTCGATGTGCAGGTCGCGCACCCGTTGTGCTACGCTTAGGTCCACGCGCAGGATGTCATCCGCCACGACGGTTATCCGCTTCGTACCCGAATAGAGATAGTCCGGCAGGGGATTGATGAAGTCGGTGAGGGCGCGTACCGTGCCGTCTGTCCGCTCCACGCGGGCGATGCCGTCCGTCACGGTGAACCCCTGCGGCGTGTTGTAGACCAGCACGGTGTACTCGCCGGGAGGCAGCGGGTCGGAAACGGTGTAGCGGCCTTCCTTGCCGTCGGCGGTCGTGCCGTCAATCTCTACCGTATAGTCTTCCCGGCTTGCGCCCTGCGGCAGGTCGATTGACACTGCCACTACGCCCTTGTCCGGATGCGGCGTGTCGTGCAGTTCGTCCTTCACGCAGCCGCCCGGAGCGAACAGCAGGGCCGTCGCCAGAATCGTTGTCGCATATCTCCTTTTTCTTGTTTTCATATCCGCAGGATGTTTTTTCAGTTTACCGTACCGGCTTGTCTCCGAAGCGGCGCGGCTGCCCGGCGGAGCGTACCGCAGGCGCTTCCTTGCCCGCTTCGCCCGGAATGAGGTAGGCGTACTGCAAGGTGTGTTGGATGCGCTTCACCTGGTCGGGCGTGATGCCGGCCATGAAGCCATACTCGTAATCCATGATGTTGTCGGACCAGAAGGATTCTCCCGTAGCGGCATTCGTGCGCTTAAAGGAGATGTTGCCCCGCATGGTCTCTACATAGGCTTTGCGATCGTACCAGGGCGTATCATCGCAGTAGTCGTCTCCCTCGATATAGACGTGCTCCAATCCCAGGAAATGTCCTGCCTCATGGGCAAACGCCATCACATCGTTGGCCAACACCATTGCCCTGGTATTCAGGAATATGCCTGTGACGACACCTGGCTCATACGGCGTGTCGCACCCCGGCAACATATCGCCTTCATCGAAGAAGGGGAAAAACGAGAACCCGGCAAATATGCTGTTCTCATCCACGTACACATTATTGATTGGGGCGACCCACACGTTGAGCGCGTGCTCATTGTCCCAGATATATTGGTCGTCAAGCTCGACGTTCGTGTAGTCGATCTCCACGGCCTCCTTCTCGTGGACGATGCCGGGAGTTTCAAGCGGCTGCCCGTCGGGCGCTGTGGTGGCGGCCACAAAGCGCACGCCGGTCTCTGTCTGCCCGGGGAGGTTGAAATAGTGGCTGTACACATGGTTGGCATAGTCCAGCTGTTCCCTCACCATCCAGTCCTTGACCGGATAGTTGCCTTCGGCATCCGGGAAGAGGTGGAAGACCACGGGAATCTCGTAGGCTTCGGGGTTCTCCGCTACCGGGGCGGTGAGGCTGGAGCGGATTTCTATCGTGTTGGAGTAGTACTCCGCCTTGTTGGTCTTCACATAGCCCCGCACGTAATACGTCGCTCCCGGCAGCGGATGGAAGAGGTACAGGCATCCATAGTATAGCGGCTCCACTTCCCACTGCCAGCCTTGGATCAGGTCGTCATCCGAGTAGTCGATGAGGTAGGTGCAGTCGTTCACGTCCGGCTCCCGATCCTCGGTCGAATAAACGCTGCCCATGTAGATGATTTTCTCATCGGCCGGCAGGTCCTCCATGACCAGCACCGCCATGTATGCGGGAGGATAGTTGTCAGGGGCGCCCAAATCCGCCTGCACGATGTTTCCCTCGCCGATGTGTATCTGGAAGGTAGAGGTCGGCTCCGGATCCGGTTCGGGAGCCGTGTTGTCGTCGTCGCACGCCGCCATGCCGAAGGCAAGGAGGAGGACTGCAAAAAGTTTATACCCGTGCCGTAGGATGCCACACTTGTCCCAATAATCGCCGGTTTTCTTTCCGAACATATGCATGATTTTCTTTTAATATATTTTCCATACCAGGGTGACACCCGCATTGACCGGGCCCCACCAGTTTTTCGATTCCGTTCCACGGCGCACCCGCACGCCGTCGAGGACCGTGTATTTCTCATAATCCGCGTGCAGGCAGCCCACGGCCACATTGAAGTCCAGCGACAAGGCTTTATTCAGACGGAGCTGGTAGCCGCCGCAGATGCCGCCGCCCATCAGGTCGCCCTGCTTGCCGGTTGCGGAGAACTTGTAGTTGAACCCACCTGCCTTGTACATCGCACCGAGGTAGCCGCGCTTCTCCCTGCCCATATACCGGCGCACTTCCGGCATGACCTCCCAGAGGGCGTAGCGGCGCTCCTTGTCGTTCCACGACCACGAGGTCCACGAGCCGTTCACGAGGATTCCCCATGACGGAGTGATGCGCCACTCCAGGCCCAGGTCGGGCGTGAGCGTAGCCCAGCGCAGCAGGTTGGCACGCAGGGAGAGCGTGTAGCTGTCTGTGCCGGAGGTTCCTTCCGCATCCGTCCCGGTGGTTTCCGCAGGAACATCGGCTTCGGGATGTACCACGACCATGCTGTCCGCCCTTATCTGTTCGGCAACAAAGCGTGATTCTTCCGTTTCGCGCGGCTCTTCCACCGGCTGCTGTGTATCGGCACTTTCCTGCCCGGTCTGCCGTCCTTCGTCCTTCCGTGCCACAGCCTCCTCTTCCGGCACGCTGATGCGTACCGTCACGTAGTCGCCGCTCCCGGAGTGGTTACGGGTGATGAAGCACGCTTCGGTGAGCTGCCGGCGCACGATCAGTTCCGACTTCACGCGGTTGGAGCGGACTTTCGCCATCGCAAGGTTGTCGGCCTCGCTCTCTCCGGCGGTGCACCAGCCGTCCACATGGACGCGGATGTTCCCGGCAAGGATCTCCTGCCTGTATCGCTCCACGCATTGCTCCAACCGAGCCAGTTCCGTGTCGTTACCGTTGAAAGGCACATAAAATTTATCGGTGACGAAGCGGAACGTATAGACCGTATCGGGCTTCTCCTGCGCCGCAAGGGATCCAACAACCAGAGCGAGTACCGTTGTAATCAATATTCGTCTTATGTCCGTCATATATTGCTGAAGTTTATTTCGTTGCCTGTCCGGATAAATGAAAATCGGCGACATACACAGGCAAGGGAGATTCCGTTGCCTGTGTATTGCGCCGACAGGTGCCACAAGCCAGTTTTACATACATGGCACTCCTTATCGGAAACCGAAAGATTCCCGGGCATGGTCATATATGGCAAAACCGTATTCATCTCTGTAAATCAGTATGGTTATGAACTTTTAATGCTATAAAGGTAGGGAATTTTTGCCGTATTTCATTCAAACAAGGGACATTTCTCATAACTTCCTATTAAAATTTAAGAATACCCTTCCGAGGACGGAATTTTCCCTGCGGGCGCTTTTCGTGCGTATCTTGTTCCGATTTCGGCCAAAAAAAGTCCGTCGAATTTTGGCGAATCTCAAAGATTCACCTATCTTTGTGTTCGCAAAATAACACTGCCTGAAACAGCAACAAGACAAACAATCAACCAATAATTCCACTAAATTATGAAAGTTTCTCATATCGAGCATCTTGGCGTCGCGGTGAAGAGCCTTGATGAAGCCATTCCCTACTGGGAGAACGTTCTGGGTCTGAAATGCTATGCCATCGAGGAGGTGGCCGACCAGAAGGTGCGTACGGCCTTCTTCAAACTGGGTCAGACAAAGATCGAGTTGCTGGAGCCCACTTCGGAGGACTCGACCATCGCCAAGTATATCGAAAACCGCGGCGTGGGTATCCACCACATGGCCCTGGCCTGCGAGAACATCGAAGAGCAGCTGGCCGATGCCGAGGCCAAGGGCATCCGCCTGATCGACAAGACGCCGCGCAAGGGCGCCGAGGGTATGACGATCGCCTTCCTGCACCCGAAATCGACTCAGGGCATCCTGACCGAACTCTGCGAGAACAAGAACAAGTAACCAATACAAACGATTCCGCTCCGGGCGGGATCGTTCCGTGTGTAAGGCGGAACCCTCCCGGACGGACAATATCAACATTATGAGCCAAATTCAGGAAAAGATCAACCAACTGATCGAGAACCGCGAGACGGCCCGCATGGGCGGCGGCCAGAAGGCAATCGACAAACAGCACGACAAGGGCAAGTATACGGCCCGCGAGCGTATCCAGATGCTTCTCGACGAGGGTTCGTTCGAGGAGTTCGACATGTTCGTGACGCACCGCTGCTACGACTTCGGCATGGAGAAGAAGCACTTCTTCGGCGACGGCGTGGTGACCGGTTACGGTACGATCGACGGACGTCTGGTCTATGTCTTCGCTCAGGACTTTACGGTGACGGCAGGTTCGCTCTCGCTGTCGATGTCCGACAAGATCTGCAAGGTCATGGACATGGCCATGCGCAACGGTGCCCCGTGCATCGGCATGAACGACTCGGGCGGCGCCCGTATCCAGGAGGGTGTCAACGCCCTGGCCGGCTATGCCAACATCTTCCAGCGCAACGTGATGGCTTCGGGTGTCATCCCGCAGATCTCGGCCATCTTCGGACCGTGCGCCGGCGGTGCGGTCTACTCGCCCGCGCTGACCGACTTCATCATCATGAAGAAGGAGACCTCGAACATGTTCCTCACGGGCCCGAAGGTCGTCAAGACCGTCACGGGCGAGAACGTCACGCAGGAGGAGCTGGGCGGTGCCACGATGCACACCACCAAATCGGGCGTGGCCCAGTTTGCCGTCGACACCGAGGAGGAGGGTATCGAGCTGATCAAGAAGCTGATCTCCTACATGCCGCAGAACAACATGGAGGATGCCCCGCTGGCCGTCTGCACGGACAAGATCACCCGTCTGGAGGACTCGCTCAACGAGATCATCCCCGACAGCGCCAACAAGCCCTATGACATGGCTGAAGTGATCCGCGCCATCGTCGACAACGGCGAGTATCTGGAGTCGGCTGCCGGTTATGCCAAGAACATCATCACGTGCTTCGCCCGCTTCAACGGCCAGTCGGTCGGCATCATCGCCAACCAGCCGAAGTTCATGGCCGGCGTGCTCGATATCAACGCCAGCCGCAAGGCCGCACGTTTCGTGCGCTTCTGCGACGCGTTCAACATTCCGCTGGTGACGCTCGTTGACGTGCCGGGCTTCCTGCCGGGTACGACCCAGGAGTACGGCGGCGTGATCACGCACGGCGCCAAGCTGCTGTTCGCCTACTGCGAGGCTACGGTGCCGAAGATTACCGTCACGCTGCGCAAGGCCTACGGTGGTGCCTACATCGTGATGTCGTCGAAGCACATCCGCGGCGATATCAACTACGCATGGCCTACGGCCGAGATCGCCGTGATGGGTGCGAGCGGTGCCGTCGAGGTGCTCTACGGCAAGGAGCTCAAGGAGCTGGCCGACAAACCCGAGGAGAAGGCCGCCTTCATCGCCGAGAAGGAGAAGGAGTACAACGACAAGTTCTCGAATCCGTACAACGCCGCCCGCTACGGCTATATCGACGATGTGATCGAGCCGCGCAACACGCGTTTCCGCATCATCCGCGCCCTGCAGTCGCTGGCTACCAAACGCCTGCAGAACCCGCCCAAGAAGCACTCGAACATTCCACTGTAACCCTGTAAAACGCAGAAATCATGATATTTCAAGCTGTAAACTGGGGTTGGTCCGAGATCCTTTGGGTATCGCTCATCGGCTTTGCGCTGGTGTTCGTGCTGCTGGTGGCGCTGATCTTCATCATGAAGGGCTTCGGAGCCTGCTTCCGCTCGCGGACGACGACGCTCCCGGGCAAACCGGCCATCGCCCCTCAGCCGATGATCAGCCAGGAGGAGATCGCGGCCATCGCCACGGCGATGAAGATCTACCGCAGCGCCCTGCACGATCGCGAATCGGAGGTTCTGACCATCCTCAGCATCAAGCGGGCCTATTCGCCCTGGAATTCGAAAATTCACGGTTTAACCCAGCTTCCCGACCGGAAATAGCACTTTTCGTTGGAGCAAGACAATTCAGAAACAACAATGAAAGATTATTCACTGAAAATCAACGGACATAGTTATAACGTCCAGATCGACGACGCCAACGAGGACTCGACGGTAGCCCATGTAATGGTCAACGGTGTGGACTACGAAGTGGAGATCGAAGGCGCCAAGTCGGTCAAGGTCTCCAAACCGCAGGTGGCCCCGGCACCGAAGTCGGCCAACAGCGGTATGATCATGCCGTCGACGGCCACGCCGTCGCCGCGTCTGGCTGCCGTACCGCCCTCGTCGGGCTACAGCGTCAAGAGCCCGCTGCCGGGTACGGTGCTGGGTGTGAAGGTCGCCGTGGGTGACACGATCACCAGGGGCCAGACGCTGGTGGTCCTCGAGGCCATGAAGATGGAGAACAACATCGACGCCGATCGTGGCGGAGTGGTCAAACAGATCCTTGTTCAGCAGGGTGCCACGGTCATGGAAGGCGATACGTTACTTGTAATCGAATAGCCTTATGTGGACTGCACTGACATCCGGCTCCAATTTCGTATTGGAGAGTCTGGAGACCTTTGCCGAATCGACGGGCGTGGTAGCGCTCTTCACGAACATGGGCTGGGGCAACGTGGTGATGATTCTGATCGCCTTCGTGCTGCTCTACCTGGCCATCAAGCACAAGTTCGAGCCGCTGCTGCTCCTGACGATCGCCTTCGGCATGCTGCTCACGAACCTTCCGGGCGCGAACATGTACCACTCCGAGCTCTTTGCCGGCGGCCATGTTCACTGGGACATCTTCGTGGCAAATGCCGGACTGCTTGACTACCTCTATCTGGGTGTGAAACTGGGTATCTATCCCTGTCTGATCTTCCTCGGGGTGGGCGCCATGACGGATTTCGGTCCGCTGATCGCCAACCCGAAGAGCTTCCTCCTGGGAGCTGCCGCCCAGCTGGGTATCTTCACGACCTTCATCGGGGCCTATGCCCTGGGCTTCACGCCCGAGCAGGCCGCCTCGATCGGTATCATCGGAGGTGCCGACGGCCCGACGTCGATCTATCTGACGGCCATTCTGGCCCCCGAACTGCTGGGCCCGATCGCCGTGGCTGCCTACTCGTACATGGCCCTCGTGCCGGTGATCCAGCCGCCGATCATGCGCCTGCTCACCACCGAGAAGGAGCGTAAGATCAAGATGCGCCAGCTGCGCCCCGTGTCAAAGACCGAGAAGATCATCTTCCCGCTGATCATCACGGTGATCATCGCGTTGTTGCTGCCGTCGGCCGCTCCGCTGGTTGGCTGCCTGATGCTGGGCAACCTGATGAAGGAGTGCGGTGTGGTGGATCGTCTGTCGAAGACCGTCCAGAACGAGCTGATGAACATCGTGGTGATCTTCCTGGCTGTCACGGTGGGTGCCACGGCCACGGCCGAGACCTTCATCAACCTCCGTACGCTGGGCATCCTGGTGCTGGGCGTGCTCGCCTTCGCCATGGGTACGGCCGGAGGCGTTCTGCTGGCCAAGGTGATGAACCTCTTCGCAAAGGAGGGCAACAAGATCAACCCGCTGATCGGGTCGGCCGGCGTATCGGCCGTTCCGATGGCCGCCCGCGTATCGCAGACCGAGGGTCAGAAGGCCGATCCTTCGAACTTCCTGCTGATGCACGCCATGGGTCCGAATGTGGCCGGTGTGGTTGGTTCGGCCGTCGTGGCCGGTATCCTGCTGGCGTTCCTGGCATAGGGATCCGCCTTGAAAATGAATCCGGGGCCGATGTCAAGGACGTCGGCCCCGGATTTTTTTATCCGCTGCAAGGTCTTCCAGAAAGGATTGCGTGACGGCATTGAACGCCTCGCTTCGGTCGATGTTGCAGACGTGCCCGGCTTCGGGCAGGATGCAGAGGTAGGAGTTGCGGTGGTGTTTGCGGAGCCGGATCCGCACCTGCGAGAGGAAGATGTAGTCGTTCTCGCCCATGATGTAGAGAGTCGGAATCCCTGTTTCCGCGGAATAGATGCAGAGCCGTTGTCCCAGGTTGCGGTTGAGCGTCATCCAGTTCAGAAATTCATCGTGGGTGATGCGCAGCGCATTGGTGATGAAGAGCTGCCGGGAGGTTCGCTGTGCGGGGCTGGGCATGATCAGGTGGGCATAGAACTTGTAAAGCATCATGTAGGGGATGATGCGTTTGCAGAGGTTGGCGGCTTGTGACAGCAGGCGGATGCGGGTGTTGAGTTTGAGAATCGCTCCGGCGAGGATCATCGAACGCACGTAGTCCGGGTTGTGCTCGGCGATTTCGCGGATGATGATCGTGCCGATCGACAATCCGATGAAGTGGCATCGTTTCAACGACAGGGCGTCCAGGACCTCGATGACGTCGGCAGCCAGTTCCGTGAAGGTGTACTCTTCGCGTCGTTGCGGGTCTCGCAACGGCTGCCCGACCGACAGTCCGTGTCCGCGCAGGTCGATCAGCAGCAGGTTGTAGCGGGGAGCGAAGGCGCGGATCTGCCGGAACCAGACGTTCGAACTGCCGCCGGCACCGTGGATAAAAACGATCCATTGGTCGGATGCGGGGGCGTATATGGTTTGGTGGTGCAGCATGGGACGGTTTCGGCGGCAGTTTCGGCAGGTGTGGGGTGGCGACGGACTGTTCCGTTTGGCGGTTGTGCCGGCAGGGTCCGGGACCTTGTGGTGTCGTGTCGGTTGGGTCAGCGCTCCTTGTTGCGCTGCGGGGGCCCGTCCTGTTCCCGCAGCATGGCGAGGATCCGGTCGCGGAGCTCTTCCAGTTGTTTCCGGTCGGTCGTGATGAGAACCTTGGAGGTCCCGAACGGTTGTCCGATGCGCAGGGCATAGCGCCGGCGGATCGCCCCTGCGACGGCAAACTCCACGGCGGCGCATACGGCGAAAAAGAGCGTTGCGTCGGGATATGCGTCGTGGAACAGAAGGGCCGTTACCGTACAGCATACGGCACAAAGGATCAGCAGTTGCCGCAACAGCGGGCGCGACTGTTTCACGACATCGACGAAACGTATTTCGTCGATGCGGAAATACATTTCGTCGATGGTCAGTGAATGACCGCAGCGTCGGATTCGGGGATGCTGTTCCATCGGACTTCGGGGGATCAGTTTTTTCCGGCGAGCAGTTTTTTGTTGTAGCTGCTCACGGCGATCAGGCTCCATACGGCGCAGATCAGGTGCGTGACGATCAGCCCGAGTCCGAGGGTGAAGATGGCGACGGCGATCTCGACGACGATCATGATGATGGCGCCGATGATCGAGGCATAGAAGAGCCCGAGCGATCCGAAGAGGAGCGTGAGGATGATCCCGATTCCCTGGCTTTTGGGGCTGCGCGTGATGACGACATTCGTTTGATTTTGACTCATGATGTTTGTTTTTTAAGGTTGATGAAAATCTGTCAAAAGGGGCTTTGTCGTTTCCCGATGCAAATGTAGAACGAAAAAACGAAAATGACAAATATGTCAGCGATAAAAATAGTGTTTTTTTGTCTCTTTGCAGAATGAAACAGGTGCGTAATCAGGAGCTTCTTTTGAAGATTGCTTTGAAAATAAAGCAATTGCGGGAAGAGAAGGGTGTCTCCCAGGAGATTATGTACATGGATACGCAGATTCATGTAGCCCGGATCGAGACGGCAAAGGTGAATATCTCTGTCAGCACGCTCGATGCGATCTGTCGTTATTTCGGGATATCCATGGAGGAGTTTTTCCGTTCGTTCTGACGTCGGGCTTTTGGGAACTTCCGCCTGGTCGGACAATCCCATCTTCATCTGCCCGGGCCTTCTCATGCGTCTGGGTTTCTTCCGGAGGCGTTTCGTGATTTCTTGCCTGCGTCAGTCTTTTCCGGCTCTCTTTATGGCCGGTACGACCGTCTCCAAGGCCATCGCCAATTCTGGCCGTGTTGCTGTCCGGTCCGTATTGCCGAGTGTCGCCGACCTGTTTGGCGGTACTCTCTCGCCGGTTCCGTTTCCGGGACATTCCGATGCTTTTGCCGCTTTTCCGCCCTCTTTTCCCGGATGGGGCGGTGCTCCCCGGGTCGGAAAATCCCCGGGATGAAAAATATTTGCGAAATGATTTTCAACCTGTTTTGCAGATCCAAAACTTTTTCGTACCTTTGCGCACCCGCAAAGTGCGGGAAACGGATTACAATAAGTTAAATTAAACGTAATGGATTCTTTAAGTTACAAGACTATCTCGGCCAACGCCTCGACCGTCACCAAGGAGTGGGTGGTGATCGACGCTACGAACGAGGTACTGGGACGTCTTGCATCGCAGGTCGCGAAGATCCTCCGAGGCAAGAACAAGCCCTGCTACACGCCCCACGTGGATTGTGGTGACTACGTCATCATCATCAACGCGGAGAAGGTGAAGCTGACGGGCAAGAAGATGACCGACAAGGTCTACACACGCCACACCGGATATCCCGGCGGCCAGCGCTACGCTACGCCTGCCGACTATCTGGCTAAAAAACCGACGTTCCTCATCGAGAAGGCCGTCAAGGGAATGCTTCCCAAGAACCGCCTGGGTGAGAAACTGCTCACGAACCTGAAGGTTTATGTCGGCCCGGAGCATCCGCACGCCGCCCAGAACCCGAAGAGTGTAAAATTAAACGAGATTAAGTAAGAGTTATGGAAGTTGTAAACACCGTAGGTCGTCGTAAGGCCGCTGTGGCTCGCGTATTCGTGAAGCCGGGTAAGGGTCAGATTACAATCAACCACAAGGAACTCGCCGCCTATTTCCCGCTCGAGATTCTCCAGTTCCAGGTAAAGCAGCCGCTGCTGGCTACCAATACTGCCGAGAGCTATGACATCACGATCAACCTCGATGGTGGTGGCATCAAGGGACAGGCCGAGGCCGCTCGTCTGGGTATCGCACGTGCGCTGTGCGAGATCGATGCCGAGATGCGTCCGGTGCTGAAGAAGGCCGGCTTCCTGACGCGTGACCCGCGTGAGGTTGAGCGTAAGAAGCCCGGACAGCCCGGAGCACGTCGCAAGTTCCAGTTCAGCAAGCGTTAATCGCACGACCGGAATTTCGGCAACGCACGGTGTCGGTTTTCAAATCGGAGGGACTGCCTATATTATATATGTATTACCTTTCGGTTGCCGCACCGCGGAAAACTCCCGGGATCGGGAATCCCGCTACCCGGAGTTGAAGAAAAGAGAATTAGAATCAACAAACGAAACGAATTAAAATGTCACGTACAGATTTTAATACATTACTGGAAGCCGGCGCGCACTTCGGTCACCTGAAGCGCAAATGGAACCCCAAAATGGCTCCTTACATCTTCATGGAGAAGAACGGCATCCACATCATCGACCTGCACAAGACGGTGCTGAAAGTCGATGAGGCAGCCGCAGCGCTGAAGCAGATCGCCAAGAGCGGTCGCCGCGTGCTGTTCGTTGCCACGAAAAAACAGGCCAAGGAGATTGTTGCCGAAAAGGTGGCAGCCGTTGGAATGCCCTACGTCACGGAGCGTTGGGCCGGCGGTATGCTTACGAACTTCCCCACCATACGCAAAGCCGTCAAGAAAATGGCCACCATCGACAAGATGACCAACGACGGCACGTTCGATAACTTCTCGAAGCGCGAGAAGCTCCAGATCGCCCGTCAGCGTGCGAAGCTGGAGAAGAACCTCGGTTCGATTGCCGACCTGACGCGTCTGCCGGCCGCCCTGTTCGTCGTTGACGTACAGAAGGAGGCCAACGCCGTGAAGGAGGCCAAGCGACTGAGCATCCCCGTGTTTGCAATCGTAGATACTTGTTGTGATCCGACCGACATTGATTACGTTATCCCTGCAAACGACGATGCAACGAAGTCCATCGCGGTGATCGTAGACGCCATGTGCGCCGCCATTGCCGAGGGCACCGAGGAGCGCAAGCTCGAGAAGGAGAAGGAGGCCCAGGAGGCTGAGGCCGAGGGCGCCAAGAAAGAGGGCAAACCCCGCATCAAGAAGGCCGTGAAGGCTTCGATCGACGCCGAGGAGGCAGCCGTAGCCGACGTGGTGGCAGCCGTTGAGACTCCCTACGAGGAGCCCAGGACGGAGGCTGCACCCGCCGCTGAGGAGGCTGCCGCCGAGAAGGCAGAGTAACAATTGCAAGTAGAAACAGAAAAAAAGCAATAAAGACTATGGAAATCAAAGCTGCTGATGTAATGAAGCTGCGCAAGATGACCGGCGCCGGCATGATGGACTGCAAGAAAGCCCTGATCGAGGCCGAAGGTGACTATGCGCGGGCTCAGGACATTATCCGCGAGAAGGGCAAGCTCGTCGTTGCGAAGCGTGCCGACCGCACGGCATCGGAAGGTGTTGTCGTAACGAAGATCGTGGGCCAGAAGGCATACATGCTCTGCTTGGCATGCGAGACGGACTTCGTAGCCCAGAATGCCGAGTATACGGCATCGGCCGAGGCCATGCTCGAGGTGGCCGTTGCTGCGGATGCTGCAGATCGCGACGCCCTGCTGGCTGCCAAGAACGCCGAGGGTCACACCGTCGAGGAGATGGTGACCGAGAAGTCGGGTCAGACGGGCGAGAAGATCGAGTTGGCTTACTACGCTCGCATCGAGGCTCCCTACTGCGCCGCCTACGTACACTTCAACAAGAAGCTGGGTACGCTGCTGGGCTTCAACAAGGAGGTTCCGGCCGAGGTTGCACACGTCGTAGCCATGCAGGCTACAGCCATGGCTCCGGTATCGATTTCGGAGGCCGACTGCCCGGCCGAGGTTGTCGAGCACGAGCGTAAGATCGCCGTGGAGGCCATGAAGCAGGATCCGAAGAACGCCAACAAGCCGGAGGCCATTCTGGAGAAGATCGCCGAGGGTAAGATGCGCAAGTTCTTCGAGGAGAACACGCTGCTCAACCAGCTGGTTGTTGGCGAGAAGGAGACGATCGCCGACTACATCAAGAAGGCCGACAAGGATGCCACGGTTATCGCTTACAAGCGTTTTGCGCTGGGCGAATAATTCCGTGGATCATTGATAAGAGGCAGACCGGAGGTGACTCCGGTCTGCTTTTTTTGTGCACTCTTCCGGCCCCCCCCCTCCGGCCCCGGGGTTATGCCTCCACCTTTTCGATCTTGCCGAGACGGACGTACCACAGGAATCCCTCCGCGCTGGCATATCCCATGTTGTTGAGCAGCCGCAGATATTCGCGGATCTGACGCCGGTAGCGTTCGGCGTCGAGTTCGCCGAACTTGTAGTCGACGACGACGATGCGGCCGTCGCGGGCGATCATGACGCGGTCGGGCCGACGGGTCGAGGCGCTGCCCGGGACGATGATCTCCTGCTCGTTGCGCACGCGCGTCCACTGACCGCCGAACCATTCGTGCACCTCGGGGAGCTTCAGCGCCCGTGCAATGCGCTGCCGCAGGCGGCGGGCCTCCCCGGGCGAGAGCGCGGCATCGCTCTGCATCTGCTCGACGGCGCGGTAGATCCCCTCCTCGTCGTCGGCCATCTCGAAGGCCTTGTGCATCAGAATACCGAAGTCGCGCGGCGAGATGTCGGCCGCAGACTCCTCCTCGAAATAGCGCTGCGAGGGGAGACGGAGCCGCAGATCGGCCTGCGCCGTGGGATACTCCTCAAGGACGAGGTGTTCGACTTCGACATCGTCCTTTTTGCGGGGTTCGGGGGCCGCAAACTCCCCGAAGAGGTAGTGTTCGCCGGTCTCGTCCGTTGTGTAGAGCCCCTCCAGATCGCCGACCCGGGCCTTTCCCTCCTCGACGTGCAGGCTCTTGAGCAGCAGATTGCCGACCGTATTGACACTCTGCCGTGGGATGAAGACGTGGAGCGATTCGGCGGCCCGGGTGAGGGCCACGTAGAGCAGATTGATGTTGTCGACGTGCGAGTAGACCTGTTCGCGGTAGAATTCGGACGAGAACGCCGAGTCGGCCATACTCTTGCGGTAGCGGACGGGGAACTGTCCGATCTTTTCGGCTTCGCCCTGACGGGCCTCGGCCCAGACGATGTTCTGAATCGTGCCGCTCGATTTGGGGTCGAGCGCCCACGAGCAGTAGGGGATCACGACGGCGGGTTTTTCGAGCCCCTTGGCCTTGTGGATGGTGGTGATCTCGATGGTCGAGAGGCTCTCGTCGACACTCAGCGAGCGTCCGGAGCCCGTCTCGTCCCACCAGCGCAGAAAAAGGGCGATATCGGCAATCTTCGACGAGCAGAAGGCGATGATCTGTTCGTGAATGGCCTGCAGATAGGCCGTCTGGCGGTGTTCGTGCCGGAGGTTGAACTTCATGACGATGCGTTCGAAGGCCTCTTCGGGCGAGAGCAGCCGGATCGAGCGGAAGAATTCGCGCTCCGGGTCGCTCAGCGGAGCGTCGAACGGCCGCCCGAGGTAGTGGTTGAAGAGGGCCCGCGAGAGCGACTCGTCGGGATTCAGCGCCAGCCGCAGCGTTGCGGCGATGAACGAACTGATCGGGGCGTTTCCGATCACGAGCGCCTCCTGGGTCATCACGTCGAAGCGGTAGCGGGGATCCTGATTCTGCTGTTTGAATTCGAGCAGTTCGGCGGCGACGCGACCTCCGTCGGTGGCACCTCGGACGAGAATCATGATGTCGCAGGGGCGGAATCCGCGGTCGAGCAGCTGGCAGATGCGTTCGACGACGGGCGGTTTCCCGTCGTAGGTCTCCACGCTGACATATCCCGGATGGCGGCACTTGCGGCGTGGCGTCTGGGCCTGTTGGAGGTAGGCGTTGGCGAGGGTGTCGCGCAGTGCGTCGGCCTCGTCGCGGGAGATGGCGCCGGCCTCGGCGGCGGTCTGCAGGCCGGTGTTAAGCGCGAGGTTGTCGTTGCGGACGATCTCGTCGATGACGCCGTTGTTGAATTTCACGATGTCGGGCAGACTGCGCCAGTTCTCCTTCAGCACCACGACCTCGGTGTTGTTCGGACCGAGGGCCTGCCGGGCTCGGTCGTGGAGGATGCGCCAGTCGCCGCCGCGCCAGCGGTAGATCGACTGCTTGATGTCGCCGACGATCAGCACCGAGCACTTTTCGGACTGCGCCATGGCGTTTTGCAGCAGCGGGAGGAAGTTTTCCCACTCCTTGACCGACGTATCCTGAAATTCGTCGATCATGAAGCGGTCATAGCGATTCCCGACCTTTTCGTAGATGAACGGGGCGTCGTTGTGGTCGATGAATTCCGAGAGGAGGTATTTGGTTTCGGAGAGGAGCATGAGGTTCTGCTCCTCGCAGATCTTCTGGACGCGGGCATAGAGGTCGGCCAGCAGGGCGAAGCTGCGGAAGTTCTCACGCAGCAGGCTGCAGGTGCTCCAGATCCGGCGGTTGGCGTCGTACAGGTCGCGCATGCGGGCGAGCAGCGGTTGCAGCTGCGGGGCGAGGTTGCGTGACGGGGAATCGCTTTTCCCCCATTTTGACAGGTCGTCGGCGGCCTCGCGGGCACGCGAACCGCAGCCGTCGACGGCGCCGTCGGCCGCGGTGAAGAACCAGCGGGCGAATCCGGCCTTCTTGTAGGGGAAGTCGTCGACGGAGAGTCCGGCCCGTGAGATGATTCCGACGGCGCGGGCGGCCGTTTCGCGGATCTCCTTTTTCGAGGCTTCGGACCGGGCCGTGATGCGGCCGACGATGCGTTCGAGCTCCTCGCGCGAGGGAGCGCGGTTGAGTGCCGACTTGTTCTTCTCCTTGAAGATCTCGCCGGCCAGGGCCAGGATGCCGTCGCGGACGTCCCATTTGAGCCCCTCGTCGATGCGCTCCTGCACGAAGGAGGTGAGCCAGCGCTGCAGATCGCCATCGACGGTGATTTGCTCGATCAGGGCGTCGGCGCTTTTCGAGAGGATGGACGAGGTTTCGATCTCGACGTTGTAGTTCAGGTCGATGCCCAGCTCCTTGATGAAGGCGCGCAGAATGCGCTGAAAGAAGGTGTCGATGGTCAGCACGGTGAATCGCGAGTAGTCGTGGAGGATCTTCGCCTGGGCCGAGGCGGCGCGTTTGCGCACGGTGCGTTCGTCGAGCGAGAGTTCGTCGCAGAGATTCCGCAGGTAGTTGCTTTCCTCTCCTGCGGCCAGATGGTGAATCTCTTTCAGGATGCGGGATTTCATCTCCTCGGTGGCCTTGTTGGTGAAGGTCACGGCGAGGATGTGACGATAGAGTTCGGGCTCTTCGATGACGTCGTGGACATATTTGTAGGCCAGCTGATAGGTCTTTCCGGACCCGGCGCTGGCGTTCAGGATCTTCGCTCTCACTGTTCGGAATTTCGTTTTGGATAGGTAAAAATACGAAACAAAACCCGAAATTCGCAAGAAATTCGTAAATTAGCGGAACAAAACAGACCGAGTCATGAAAAAAATGTTTTTGACGCTGCTGACCTTGTGTCTCTTGGGTGTGATGCAGGCGCAGACGACTGCCACCGACGGGCCGCAACGCGAGTGGCTCACGTCGTTTACGGCCGTGGAGGTTGCGGCACCGATCGACGTGCGCTTCATCCGGGTTCCGGACGACCAGGCTCCGAAGATCATCTACGACACGAAGGGGGCCTATACGACGCGTTTCCGGTTTGAGGTCCGCGACCGGGTGCTGACCATCGCCGAGCGTCCCGATGCGCGGCGTGCGGAGCGTACGGAGGTTTCGGTGTATTACAACTCGCTGGAGCGGATCGCCATTGCGGATGCACGGGCGACGTTCGACAGCACGCTTGTGGCCACGACGCTCGACCTGACGGTCGGAGGGCTGGCCCGCGTGGAGGCCAGTCTCGACGTCAAGGATCTCAAGCTCGAACTCACGGGCAAAAGCCACACTTCGCTGAGCGGCGAGGCGCGTTACGTATCGCTCTATCTGTCGTCGGGGACGCTCGAAGCCGGGCAGCTCGAGGTGATGTCGGCCGAAGCGAACGTCATCGGTTCGGGGTCGGCCTCGCTGTGGGTGACCGACCGCTTCGAGGGGAGTACCTCGACGGGCGGCAAGATCGCCTACCGGGGCAATCCGACCGTCATCCGCGGGGGTGAGAAGTTCATGGGCGGCGACATCACCCGCATCGGCGAGTAGCCCTCGCTGCGCAATAATCCCATTGCGAATCGACCCATCCATGAAAACGTTTCTGCAGGAGGTTGCGGCGGATCTCTACGCCCGCTACGGGGAGTTGCTCTCGGAGCGGGCGATCCTCTTTCCGTCGCGGCGTGCGCGGCTCTTCTTCATCGACGCCCTGTCGCAGATTGTCGAGCGGCCGATGTGGCAGCCCGAGTGGGTGACCATCGACGACCTGATGACCGAGATTTCGGGACTCCATACGGGGGACCGCGTGCGTCTGATCACCGAGCTCTACAAGATCTACTCGGAGTACCACGCCGAGCCCTTCGACAAGTTCTACTTCTGGGGCGAGATGCTGCTCAACGACTTCGACACGATCGACAAATACGCCGTGGATGCCGACCAGCTCTTCCGCAACATCACCGATATCAAGGAGCTCGAGGCCGACATTTCGTACCTTACGCCGCGGCAGCTGCAGATCCTGCAGTTCTGGTCGACGCTGGGGCCCGAGGCCGATCTTTCGGCCGAGAAGCGGCGCTTTCTGGCCATCTGGAAGACGCTGGGGACGGTTTATCACCGGCTGCGCGACCGCCTTACGGAGCTGGGCATCGCCTACGGAGGAATGATCCAGCGAGCGGCGGCCGAGCGGATCCGGGCCGGGGCGTTCTCCTTCCCGGAGCCGCGGCGCTACGTCGTGGCGGGCTTCAACGCCCTGTCCGAATGCGAGAAGACGCTCTTCCGCTTCCTGTCGACGGCTGCCGAGACGGACTTCTATTGGGACTATGACTCCTACTACAAGGATTCGCCCGAGCAGGAGGCGGGGATGTTCGTACGCGAGAACGTCGTGCAGTTTCCGCCGCGCGGGGCGGTTTCGCACGACAACATGACCTCGCCGAAGGAGCTCACCTCGGTGGCTGCGGTGTCGAACGCCGTGCAGTGCAAGGCTGCGGCGGGCATCCTGAGCGGACTCTCCGGCGGGCGGGCGCTCGACAAACGCACGGCCGTGGTACTGACGGACGAGAACCTGCTGCTGCCGCTGCTCTATGCTCTGCCGCCCGAGATCGGCCGTGTGAACGTCACGATGGGCTACCCGCTGCGCACGACGCTGGCCTACACCTTCGTCGAGCGCCTCATCGAACTGCAGAACCACCGCCGTCGCAAGGGCGACGGGTGGTCGTTCTACCACGCCGATGCGGAGGGAATTCTGGCCCATCCCTACGTCTCGGAGAGCGATCCCGACCTGACGCGGCAGATGCAGGAGGAGATCGTCCGCGAGCGGCGCATCTCGATCGACGGCTCGTGGCTGGCGCGCAACGAACTGTTGACGACGATCTTTGCGGCGGCCGAGGGGTGGCAGTCGCTTTCGGAGTGGCTGCTGCGGGTGGTCGAGGCCGTGGCCCGCATCCCCTACAAGGGGAACGACGCCCGCCAGCGGGTGGAGTTTCTGGCCGTCATCGCCGGGGAGCTCACCAAGCTGCGCAACTCGCTCGAGGCGTGCGACATCGAACTTTCGACGGAGATCTATGCCTCGCTGTTGCGGCGTCACCTGCAGACGATGCGTATCCCTTATGAGGGGGAGCCGCTCGAGGGGCTTCAGGTGATGGGTATCCTAGAGACGCGCAACCTCGACTTCGAGAACGTCATCCTGCTCTCGATGAACGACGACAACTTCCCGGGCAACCACATGGCCCAGGCGTCGTTCATCCCCTACAATCTGCGCTCGGCCTACGGGCTGCCGACCCCCGAACACCACGAAGGGGTCTACGCCTACTATTTCTACCGCCTGCTGCAGCGGGCGCGGCGCGTGTGGATGGTCTACTGCTCGCATGCCGACGACAAGTCGACGGGCGAACCGAGCCGCTACATCTACCAGCTCGACTACGAGAGCGGCATTCCGCTGCGGCGCATCGAGGTGGGCGTCGACGTCAACCTGGCGCAGAGCGAACCGATCGAGGTGGCGAAGGATGCCGCGGTGATGCAGCGTCTGGAGCGCTTCACCGATCCGGCGTCGAAGGCAACCCTCTCGCCGACGGCCTTTTACCGCTACGTGGCGTGTCCGCTGCGCTTCTACTTCCACTCGGTGGCGCGGCTGGAGACCGACGACGAGATTTCGGAGGAGGTCGACGCGCCGATGTTCGGTACGATCCTTCACGCGGCGCTGCAGAAACTCTACACGCGGATCGTCGGCGAGTCGCACCCCGGCGCAACGCTCCGCGCACTGCTCCGCACGAAGGAGGTGGCCCGGGCCGTCGAGGAGTCGATCAACGAGAACTACCTGAACGATCCGAAGGCCACGACTGCCGATTATACGGGCAACCTGCTGTTGGTCAAGGATATCGTGACGCGCTACCTGCGGGGCGGGGTGATGCCCTACGACGCGGCGCACGACGGCTTCACGGTGCAGGGGCTCGAGCAGCCGGTTTCGTACGGATTCGATTTCCGGGCCGGGGAGCGCACGCTGCGGATGAAGTTCGCGGGCATTGCCGACCGCATCGACCGGCTGGATGACGGATCGCTGCGCGTAGTCGACTACAAGACCGGGGCACCGCATCTGGAGTTCGCGGGGCTCGACAGCCTCTTCCACGGCGAGGGGAAGCAGCGCCTGTCGAACATCCTGCAGACGCTGCTCTACGCCATGATGCTCTACCGCACGCAGGGACTCGATGCCGAGCCGACCTTGTACTACGTGCGGGCGATGAACCGGGAGACGTATCTCCCGACGCTGGTTGATCATGAGACGGGCGTCCGCGGCGGCCGCTATACGCTCTATGCCGAACGCTTCGAGGAGCTGGTGCGCGCGACGCTGGCCGAGATGTACGATCCGGCAACACCGTTCCGGCAGTGTGCCGATGCGGATACGTGCCGCTACTGCGACTTCAACATCATCTGCAAGCGGTAGGGTATGGGATCGGTATTTCCGGTTTGTTTTGTCTTTCGGCTCAACCGGGAAGGGTGATCCGTTCTGGAAAGAATTTTGCAGTCCCGGAAAAAAGTGTAACTTTGTAAGAGAATCCTAAACACCTCCGACCATGAAACTGCGACGATTCTGGAGTGTGGGTCTGATTGCGACCCTGCTCTTCTCACTGCTGTTCACCTCATGTGCCGTCCGGCCCGTCCGGCCCGTCGGGCCTCGGCCGCCGCGCCGTCCACCCCACGAGGTGCCGCCTCCGCCGGGCTATGGTCCCCACCATCCCGGGCCGCAGCGTCCCGGGCCGCAGAAGCCCGGAAAGCCTGGCAAACCCCAAAAACCGAAGAAACCCAAGAAGCAGAAGCCGCCCACGCCGCCCCGACGGTACGACGATCCGCGCTTCTGATCGAATGGCGACAGGCATAAAAAGCCCCGGGGAGAAAACTCCCTGAGGCTTTTTGTGTGAATTGGGAGTGTTTTGTGCGGGTCTCGGGTTTGTGTGAATTGCGGGCTTCCGCACGTATTGCGGGCGGCTGCATCTCTTCCCGATTGGCCGTTGCCGGCCTTTCGCGGGGCTTGTTCTGTCAGCCGTCGCCGGTCCTTGTCCCCTCTTCTGCCGCGTTTGTTCTGCCGTCAGAGCTTGACGACGAAGTAGCCGGCACCGCTTCGACGGGCGGCCTCGATGCCGATCGGCGAATCTTCGAAGATGAGCGTCTCGCGCGGCGAACACCCTTCGCGGTGCATCACCTCCAGAAAGCAGTCGGGGTGGGGTTTGGCCCGGGCGATGTCCTGCCCCGAGAGAATGCCGTCGACGCATCCGAGCGGAGCTTCGTCCTCCGGGGTGTCGGGGCCTCCGATTCCAAGATGATGCATCACGTTTTCGATGTTGGCGCGGCTTCCGGTCGAGACCACCCATACGCGGCCGCCCTGGCTGCGGAACTGGCGGCAGAACTCCCACAGCGGGCGGTTCAACCGCACCGAGTCGAAGAACGACGGGTAGAGGGCAATCTTGCGCCGACGGATCCGTTCGCGCTCGGCGGGGTCGGTGATGCCGTATTGCGTGAGAAACTCCTCGCAGCGCATGCCGAAGTAGCGGGCCGCATACTCCTCCCCGGTCAGGGGATAGCCGGCCTCACCCAGCGCGGCGACATAGGCCAGCGTATTGGCCCGACGGGTGTCGGCCAGCGTGCCGTCGAAATCGAGCAGCAGCAGCCGGATTCGGGTATCGTTGCCTGTGGGTGCCATCAGTCGAAGGATTGCATGCCCGACTGTGCGATGCGCATCAGCCGCTGGTATTCGCTCGGGGTGAGCTCCATGAAGAAGTAGTGGATTGGGTCGACGCGCATGCCGTCCTTGCGCACCTCGTAGTGGAGGTGGGGTGCCAGCGAGAGGCCCGTGTCGCCCGAGAGGGCGATGATGTCGCCGCGGCGGACGCTCTGGCCCTTGCGGACGTTGATTTTCGAAAGGTGGCTGTAGGAGGTTTCGTATCCGTTTCCGTGGTCGATGACGACGGTCTGGCCCTGGGTTGAATTTCGCGACGAGGCGTCGCGGACCACGCCGTCGGCCGTAGCGAAGACGCGCGAACCCTCGGGAATGGTGTAGTCGACGCCCTGATGCGACTGCAGGGTCTTGAAGAAGGGGTGGATGCGCATGCCGTAGGAGGCAGTCAGCAGGGTAAGCTGTTTGTTGATCACGGGCTGGATCGAGGGGATGTTGTTGCAGCCCTTGCCGACGGTGTCGATCCGGGCCTGGAGTTCGAGGTAGGAGTCGTTCAGCCGGACCATCTGCTGCTCCATGGCGAGAACTCCTTCCCTCAGTTCGCGCTTGAGCTGGCGGGTCGAGCGTCCGACGATCTTCTCGTAGGTGGCGGCCTGCCGCTGTTCGACCTCGTCCTCGAAGTCGTAGGGCTCCGATTCGAAGAGGATGCGGAAGACGTTTCGATCGCGGTCCGCGAGGTTGTCGAGGACCATCGACAGCGAGTCGTAGCGCTGTTCGAGGACGTGGTATTCCGAGCGGAGGCGGTCGGTCGAGTGTTTGAGCTGATATTCGAACGGCGTGTCGAAGAAGATCGAGAAGCCGATGTAGTAGAGCACGGCGACGCCGAACCAGACGAACAGGTGTACGGTTGCACTCAAGATCCGTTGTTTGCGGCGTTTGCGTCGGCGGAGACGTTCGAGATCCTTCTTACCGGTCATGGCGTCAATACTTTTCGAAGTTGGTTTCGCGCAGGTTCTCCATCAGACGCTCATACTCTTCGGCCGTCATGTCGCGGTTGAAGTAGTTGATCGGGTTGACGGGGACTCCCTTGTGGATCACCTCGTAGTGGAGGTGGGGCCCGGTCGAACGGCCAGTGTTGCCGGTTCGGGCGATGATCTGCCCGCGGACGACCGTATCGCCGGGCTTGACGAGCACGTCGCTCAGGTGGGCGTATCGGGTTTTGTAGCCGAATTCGTGGTTCAGGAGGACCTGGTGTCCGTACCCGCCGTTGTATCCGTTTTCGGAGGCGATCTCGACGACGGCGTCGCCCGTGGCGAAGACGGGCGTACCGCGGTCGCAGCCGAAGTCGACACCCGTGTGGGCGATCACGCGGTGGAGCACGGGGTGGAAGCGCCGCGGGGTGAAGGCGCCGATGTGGTTGTTGTGCAGTGCCTTGCGGTCGATGGGCCAGATGGCGGGCACGGCCATGGCCAGTTGCTCCTTGTTTCGGGAGAGCTGCTGGAGCTCGTCCATCGAGACCGATTCGAGATAGAGCGTGCGGGCCAGGGCGTCGATCTGGCGCCAGGTGCCGACCATCAGCGGCGCGTAGTCGTCGTCGGCCAGCGGGGCGTATTTCGAATCGGGGTAGGGCTTCCAGACGCCGGGGATCGAGAGCGTGTCGGTCGAGAAGAGCGAGCGGTAGACGTAGCTGTCGCGGTGGCGGATCTCGTCGACGCGGCGCTGTGCCGTGCGGATACGGTCCTGGAGAATGCGGTAACGGATGACCGTTTCGCGGTTGTCGCGCAGGATGCGGTACATCTTGGGCGTGTAGAAGAAGTAGGAGAAGAGGACGTTGGCAATCGAGACGAGGATGAAACCGATGAGGATCTTGCGGATCAGGCGGTAGGTTTTCAGTCGGAAGGGGGCCGTCACCACGTCGCGCGTAAGGATCTGTGCCTCATGCGTCAACTCGTCGGCACCGTGTCGGAGTGCCTCTTTGTCGAATCTGTGACCTTTTTGCCCCATTGCCGAAAAATCTCTTGCTGCGAGGTGCAAATTTAGTTTAAAATGTGTAATTTTGCAACCCGAAACAAGAACGCGAAAACAGGATAATATATGATGGAGTCCAATAAAATCAGACAGGCTTTTCTCGATTTCTTTGCGTCGAAGGGCCACGTAATCGTTCCTTCGGCCCCGATGGTGGTGAAGGGTGACCCCACGCTGATGTTCACCAACGCGGGGATGAACCAGTTCAAGGACATCTTCCTGGGCAATGCGCCGCGCAAGTATCCGCGTGCGGCCGATACGCAGAAGTGCCTTCGCGTGTCGGGCAAACACAACGACCTGGAGGAGGTCGGACACGACACCTACCACCATACGATGTTCGAGATGCTGGGCAACTGGTCCTACGGCGACTACTTCAAGAAGGAGGCGATCGAGTGGGCCTGGGAGTTGCTCCACGACGTCTACAAACTGCCTGCCGAGCGGTTGTACGCCACGGTATTCGAGGGTTCGGAGGAGGACGGCGTGCCGTTCGACCAGGAGGCCTACGACTACTGGCGGCGCTTCCTGCCCGAGGACCACATCATCCGCGGCAACAAGCACGACAATTTCTGGGAGATGGGCGATACGGGCCCGTGCGGTCCCTGCTCGGAGATCCACTACGACCTGCGTGACGAGGCGGAGATTGCCGCCAAACCGGGCCGTGAGATGGTCAATGCCGGCCACCCGCAGGTGATCGAGATCTGGAACCTGGTCTTCATGCAGTTCAACCGCAAGGCCAACGGTTCGCTCGAGGAGCTTCCGGCGCGCAACGTCGATACGGGCATGGGCTTCGAGCGCTTGTGCATGATTCTGCAGGGCAAGAAGTCGAACTACGATACGGACGTCTTCCAGCCGACCATCGCGCGCATCGCCGCCATGGCGGGCAAGCGCTACGGCGAGGATGAAAAGTCGGACGTTGCCATGCGCGTGATCGCCGACCACCTGCGCGCCATCGCCTTCTCGATTGCCGACGGACAGCTTCCGTCGAACGTCAAGGCGGGCTACGTGATCCGCCGCATCCTGCGCCGGGCCGTTCGTTACGGCTATACCTACCTGGGCTTCACCGAGCCGACGATCTGCCGGCTGGTACCGGGTCTGGTCGAGCAGATGGGGGGCCAGTTCCCCGAACTGAAGGCGCAGCAGACGCTCATCATGAAGGTGATCGAGGAGGAGGAGGCCGCCTTCCTGCGGACGCTGGCTACGGGCATCAACCTGCTGGACGGCGTGATTGCCCGCACGAAGAAGGAGGGCGCGAACCGCATTTCGGGCAAGGATGCCTTCGTGCTGTACGATACGTTCGGCTTCCCGATCGACCTGACCGAGCTGATCGCCCGCGAACAGGGCGTTGAGGTCGACCTGGATGCCTTCGAGCAGGAGTTGCAGGCTCAGAAGGAGCGTTCGCGCAACGCCGCGGCCGTCGATACGGACGACTGGGTGGAGCTGATCCCGATCAAGGAGAGCATCTTCACGGGCTACGATACGCTCACCGAGCAGATCCATATTGCCCGCTACCGCCGCGTGACGTCGAAGGGCAAGACGTCGTATCAGCTGGTCTTCGACCGCACGCCGTTCTACGGTAATTCGGGCGGTCAGATCGGCGATATCGGCTTCATCGAGAGCATTAACGAGCGCATTCCGGTCGTGGCTACCGAGAAGGAGAACGGTCTGATCATCCACATCGTCAACCAGCTTCCGGAGAATCCCTCGGCCGAATTTACGGCCAAGGTTGATCCCGGGAAGCGGCAGAGCGCTGCCAACAACCATACGGCCACCCACCTGCTGCACGAGGCGCTGCGCAAGGTGCTGGGCCCGCACGTCGAGCAGAAGGGTTCGCTCGTCACGCCGGAGATGCTGCGATTCGACTTTTCGCACTTCCAGAAGGTGACGCCCGGACAGCTGCGCGAGGTGGAGCATCTGGTCAACCGGGCCGTTCGTGCCGACTATCCGCTCATCGAGAACCGCTCGGCGACGAAGGAGGAGGCCGAGGCTGCCGGAGCGATGATGCTCTTCGGCGAGAAGTACGGCGACCGGGTCCGCATGGTGCGCTTCGGCACGTCGGTCGAGCTGTGCGGCGGAACGCACACGCGTTCGACCGGAACGATCGGCTTCTTCAAGATCCTTTCGGAGAGTGCCATTTCGGCCGGCGTACGGCGTATCGAGGCCGTCACGGGCGAGCAGGCCGAGAAGATGATCTACGCAGCCGAGGATACGATGCGCAGCCTGGCCGAGAGCCTCAATAACCCGCAGGTGGTACAGGCCGTGAAGAAGATGCTCGAGAGCAACGAGGCGCTTTCGAAGGAGGTCGAGGCGATGCACCGCGAACAGGTGGCGCAGTGGGCCGACAAGATCGCCGCATCGGTTCCCGAGCGGGAGGGCATGCAGCTCTTCGCCCAGCAGACGGACCGTCGTCCGGATCTGGTGAAGGATCTGGCCTACAATTTGCGGCAGCGTCTTCCGCGCCTGGTGCTGGTCGTAGGGTCGTTGTGCGATGGCAAACCGACGCTGACGGTGATGCTGGGCGACGAGATCACGGCGCAGGGCGTCAATGCCGGAGCCGTAGTCCGCGAGGCGGCGAAACTGATGCAGGGCGGCGGTGGCGGCCAGGCGTTCTTCGCCACGGCCGGCGGCAAGAAGGCCGACGGGCTGCAGGCAGCCATTGACAAGGCCGTGGAACTGATTTCTGCACAAGTAAAATAACATCAAAAACGAGAGAGATATGAGCAACAAGGTATTATTGATGATCCTCGATGGCTGGGGAGACGGCCATCACGACAAGGCTGATGCGATCTGGACGGCCCATCCGGCCTACATTTCGGCCCTGACCGGGAAGTATCCCCACGCCGAACTGCGCACCGACGGCGAGAACGTCGGTCTTCCCGAGGGGCAGATGGGCAACTCGGAGGTGGGTCACCTCAATATCGGTGCCGGACGTGTCGTTTACCAGGATCTGGTGAAGATCAACCGGGCGTGCCGCGACAACTCGATTCTGAAGAATCCCGAGATCGTGAAGGCTTTCGGGTATGCGAAGGAGAAGGGTGTCGGCGTCCACTTCATGGGTCTGACGTCGACCGGCGGCGTGCACTCGTCGTTCGAGCACCTCTTCAAACTGTGCGACATTGCGCAGGAGTACGGCGTATCGGACCGCACCTACGTACACTGCTTCATGGACGGCCGTGATACCGACCCGCACAGCGGCAAGGGCTTCATCGCCCAGCTGGAGGAGCACCTCTCGAAGACGGGCGGCAAGATCGCCACGGTGATCGGCCGCTACTACGCCATGGACCGCGACAAACGCTGGGAGCGTGTGAAGGTTGCCTACGACGCCCTTGTTGAGGGTGTGGGCGAGCACGACACGGATATGGTGGCAGCTGTCGAGAAGTCGTACGCCAACGAGGTGACGGACGAATTCATCAAGCCGATTGTCCATGTGGACGCCGCGGGCCAGCCGATCGGACTGATCCGCCCGAACGATCTGGTGATCTTCTTCAACTACCGCAACGACCGCGCCAAGGAGCTGACGATCGTTCTCACGCAGCAGGACATGCCGGAGGCCGGGATGCACACCATGCCGCTCTACTACTGCTGCATGACGCCGTACGACGCCAAGTTCACGGGGCTGCACATTCTCTTCGACAAGGCCGACGTGCCCGATACGATCGGCGAGTGGGTTTCGAAGCAGGGTCTGAAACAGCTGCGTATTGCCGAGACGGAGAAGTATGCCCACGTGACCTTCTTCCTGAACGGCGGCCGCGAGGACAAGTTCCCGGGTGAGGAGCGTATTCTGGTTGCCTCGCCGAAGGTGGCTACGTACGACCTTCAGCCCGAGATGTCGGCTCCGGAGGTTGCCGACAAACTGGTAGCCGCGCTGGGCGAGCGGAAGTTCGACTTCATCTGCCTGAACTTTGCCAACGGCGACATGGTGGGCCACACGGGTGTCTACGATGCCATCGTGAAGGCCGTGAAGGCTGTTGACCAGTGCGTGGCAAAGGTTGTTGAGGCAGCCAGGGCCAACGGCTACGAGGTGGTGATGATCGCTGACCACGGCAATGCCGACAACGCGATCAACCCGGACGGCACGCCGAATACGGCACACTCGCTCAATCCGGTGCCCATCGTGGTTGTGTCGGATCGCGTGAAGGCCGTTCATAACGGTATTCTGGCCGACGTGGCTCCGACGGTGCTGAAGCTGATGGGTCTTCCGCAGCCCGAGGAGATGACCGGCAAGGTTCTCGTCGAGATGAAATGAGAAATACCTGCTTTAAGTATCGGACAAATTGAATAATTTTATTTAACCGGCTTGATTTTATGAAGAAATTATGTATGGGGGGGGGGTATTTAGCCTTGCCATCGCGTTAAGCGCGACTTCCTGCTATTCCACGAGGATCCTGTATGGGGATGTAAAGCCCAATGAACCGTTGGTGCAGATAAATCAAGTGTGGAATCACCACATCATCGAAGGACTGGTTCCGGTTGGTAAAAACAAACTCGATGCTTCGGAATATGTGAACGATGCGGAGAATTTCGTGGTAAAGACCAACCAAAGCTTTGTGAACATGTTGATTTCGGGCATAACCTTCGGTATTTATACCCCGACGCAGACCAAATTTTATATCCCGTTGCGGGATATGCAGGTCCCGGTACAGAATGGAAAAATCAAGTCGGATCAATGAAAAGGGGGCTGTCTAACCATCTTAGACAGCCCTCTTTCTTGCAGGCTGTGGGCGCGGAAGAGCCGTCAGTAAAGTTCGATATATTCGTAGGCATTTCCGACCGCGGCGAGAAATTTGGCAAACTCCTCCTGCGGGATGACCACCGTGGCGCGGTTGTCGTTCGGGTGGAACGAGAGGGCGGGCCAGCGGCGCAAATTGGCGTCGAGGAAGAGGTGGACGTGGTTCGCCGGATCGTTGATGAGGCCGAAGGGCGAGACCGAACCGGGCTCCAGCTCCAGCCAGCGGGCCATGCGCTGCTCCGAGGCGAACGACAGTTTGCCCTGATGCAGGCGGTGCTCCAGATCGTGGATGGCCAGCGACTGCTCGCAGTCGAATACGACGAGGTAGTGCCGGTCGCCCTTGTGGTTGCGGAAGAAGAGGTTCTTGCAATGCTTCGAGCCGTCGTTGTGCCAGTATTGGCGGGCGATCTCGATGGTCGGGGCCTCGGGGTGTTCGTACCACGTGTAGCGGATCCCGTGGGCATCGAGCCAGTCGAAGACCCGCTGCCGGCGTTCGTCGACCGGCGGCAGGATGATTTGCTGCGTCTCCATCGTCAGTCGTTTTTCCAGTTTTCGCGGATGTTGCGGGCGATGCACCCGACCAGCACCTCGACGGCCTCGACGGGCGACCAGGCGTTGTGGGGCGAGAGCAGCAGCCGGTCGGGTTCGCGGACCGCGAGCAGGGGATTTCCCTTTTCCAGCGGTTCGTGGACGAAGACGTCCAGTGCGGCTCCGGCCAGCTGACCGGCATCGAGCGCAGCGGCCAGTGCCGCCTCGTCGACAATTCCGCCGCGTGCGACGTTGATCAAGAGGGCCGACGGCTTCATGCGGGCGAGCTCGCGGGCGCCGATCAGCCCGCGCGTGCGGTCGTTGAGCGGGCAGTGGATCGAGACAACGTCGGCCCAGGCCAGCAGCGCGTCGAGCGGCATCATCGGGTAGGCCTCCTGGCGTGCGACGCCCGACGTCGAGGTGTAGGCCACCTCGCAGCCGAGGGCTTCGGCCACGCGTGCGACGCTGTGTCCGATGTTTCCGAGCCCGACGATGCCCCAGTGCGAGCCGTAGAGCTGATGGGTCGTGCGGCCGAAGTGGAACTGGCGGTCGGCCCCGGCGTAGTGCTTCTTCGTGTAGCGGTCGTAGTAGACCGCCTGCCGCAGGAGGGCGATGGCGGCGCCGATGGTGGTTTCGGTCACCGAGTGGGTCGAGTATCCGACGGCATTCTTCACGGCGATGCCCTGTTCGGCGGCCGCCGCGAGGTCGATGTGGTTCATGCCCGTGGCGGCGATGCAGATCAGCCGCAGCCGGGGCAGGGCGCGCAGCGTGGCGGCATTGAAGGGCACCTTGTTGGTGATGACGATGTCGGCCTCCATGCAGCGCCCGACGATCTCGTCGGGACGGGTCGTTTCGTAGGCGGTGTAGTTGCCCAGCGAGCGGATGGCCGAAAGGTCGGCTCCGCCCAGCGAGTATTCATCCAGAAAGACGATGTTGGGTTTCATGACTCTTTATTTATAAGGTCCTGTTGCTGTTCCGTTTTCGGAGAGGCGCCGTCCGGGGCCTGGACGCCGGAGTCTGCTGCCGGAGCCGTCCGTACACCCGGCTTCCCCGGCTTCGCAGCTCCCGCCTGAGCCGGAGCGTCGAGCTCGCCGATCAGCCCGCGGATGACGACCGAGGCGCATCCGATGCCGAACAGCGCCGGGATGTAGGAGATCGTGCCGACGTTCGACTTCTTGTTCTGCTCCTCGCAGAGGATCATCGCCCCTTCGCGCATCGGTTCGGGCGAGAAGACGGCCCGGAAACCGCTTCGGATCCCGAGTTTGTGGAGCCGTTTGCGGAGCATGTGGGCCAGCGGGCAGTGGTGGGTCTTCGAGATGTCGGCGATTTCGAGCTTCGTGGGGTCCATCTTGGCCCCGGCGCCCATCGAGCTGACCAGCGGCAAGCGGCGTTCGAGGGCGGCGGCAATCAGCGCCAGTTTGGGCGAGAGGGTGTCGATGGCATCGACCACATAATCGTAGGATGCGGCGTCGAGCAGCCGGTAGGTCTCCTCGTCGCGGATGTAGCGGTTGACGACCTCGAGTTCGATCTCGGGGTTGATGTCGCGCAGCCGCTCGGCCAGTATGTCGGCCTTCTGCCGCCCGACGGTCGAGTGCAGGGCGACGAGCTGGCGGTTGATGTTCGAGGGGGTGACCGCGTCGGCATCGGCGATGGTCATCCTCCCCACGCCGGCCCGGGCCACCATCTCGGCGGCATAGGCTCCCACGCCGCCGAGTCCCACGACCAGGACGTGTGCGCGTTTCAGCCGGTCGAGTTTCTCTCGGCCCAGCAGCAGTTCGGTTCTCTCCAGCCAGTTATCCATTCTGTTTTGCGAATATGCGTTCATAATTCTCCAGCGTGGCCCGTTTCAACTCTTCGAGCCTGATTCCGCGCAGTGCGGCCACCCGTTCGTAGATGGATTCGATCGTCACGGGATCATCGTCCGTCTCGAGGAACAGCTGCGTGAGCGGCACCTCCTGCAGGGCGCGCAGACTCTTCGGTGAGGCGAACGTCCGCTCGCCGAATGAGAGCATGTAGCCGCGTCCGAGAGCCTGGCGGGCCTGCTCCGGGGATCCGATGAATCCGTGGAAGACGGCGGCGCGGGGCGGGCAGGCTGCCAGTTCGCGCATCAGCGGCTCGAAGGCCCTCACGCAGTGCAGCACGACGGGCAGTCCCCGGTGCCGTGCCAGCTCGAGTTGCATTCGCAGCACGTCGAGCTGCAGCTGCCGGTCGACCGCGCAGGCGTAATCGAGCCCGATCTCGCCGATGGCCTGCACGCGGCCGTCAAAACGGCCGTCGGACTGGCCGTCGGCTTGACCGTCTGGACGAGCGTCGAAACGCGCGGCAAACTCCTCGGCAGTTGTGCGATCGGCCCTCCAGGGGTGGATGCCTTCGGCCCGGAGTTCGATTCCGTTACCCGTCGGGCGATGGGTGTGTATGTTGACGTACGGGGCCATTTTCCGAGCAAAAGTAGAAATTTTAAGTAAATTTAGGAAATAATGGTCGACGAGAGGGCGGATATCGGAAAAAAATTCGTACTTTCGCACGCGGTAAGGCTGTTAGCCTGCTAACAGAGTTAGCGCGCTAACAGTAAGAGTCAATCCGACACGATCTGAAAATCGGCCGCGGCAACGTCGGAATCCCGTATGGGAAGGGGCGTGTGCGGGCGTCGGAGCGGAGGAATGAACTGGGAAAACCCAACACACAAATAACTCAAAATCTTACACCATGTCGAAAATCATTACACTACGCAAGGGTTTAGACATCAATCTGGTGGGTAAGGCTCAGGAGACGTTGGCCACGGCGCCGATGGCTTCGGAGTATGCCCTCTCACCGTTGGATTTCGAGGGTGTGACACCGAAACTGCTGGTCAAGGCAGGCGATCGGGTGAAGGCCGGAACGGCGTTGTTCTTCAACAAGTTCAACGAGCGGATCCTCTTCACGTCGCCGGTCAGCGGCACGGTGTCGGCCATCAACCGCGGCGAGAAGCGCAAGGTGCTTACGGTGACGGTGACGCCGGACTCCGTACAGGAGTACGAGACGTTCACGATTCCGTCGCTTGGGAAGGCCACGCGCGAGGAGGTTGTCGAACTGTTGCTTCGTTCGGGCCTGTGGCCGATGCTGATTCAGCGGCCGTACGGCATCATTGCCAATCCGGCCGATACGCCGAAGTCGGTCTTCATCTCGGCGTTCGATACGGCGCCGCTGGCTCCGGACTACAACTTTGCGCTGAAGGGCGAGCAGCAGAACCTTCAGACGGGTCTCGAGGTGATGCACAAGCTCACCGACGGCAAGGTCCACCTGTCGGTGCTGGCCGGCCACGAGGGTGAGATGCCCAAACTGCAGGGCGTCGAGCTCCACACCTTCCGGGGCAAACACCCGGCAGGCAACGTCGGCGTGCAGATCCACCACATCGACCCGATCAACAAGGACGATCTGGTCTGGACGGTCAACATCCAGGATCTGGCCATCATCGGCCGGCTGTTCAACGAGGGCAAGGTCGACATGACGAAGACCATCGCCGTGGCAGGCTCCGAGATCGAGCATCCGCAGTACGTGCGAGTGATCGGCGGGGCGAAGGTCGACTCGATCGTCGGCGGGAACGTCCGTCCGCAGAAGGAGGGCGACTCGGTGCGCTTCATCTCGGGCAACGTGCTCACGGGCACGAAGACGGCGCTGGACGGCTACCTGGGCTTCTACGCCCACCAGCTGACGGCCATTCCCGAGGGCAACAAGTACGAACTGCTGGGGTGGGCGAAGCCGCGTCTGAAGAAGTTCTCCGTATCGCGTGCCTACTTCTCGTGGCTCTTCCCGCACAAGGCCTACGACCTGGACACGAACATGAACGGCGGCGAGCGTCCGTTCGTCGTCACGGGTCTCTACGAGCAGTATCTGCCGATGGACATCTATCCGATGTACCTGCTGAAGGCGTGCCTGGCGGGCGACATCGACAAGATGGAGAATCTGGGCATCTACGAGGTGACGGAGGAGGATTTCGCGCTGTGCGAATTCGTGGATCCGTCGAAGACCGAGATCCAGCAGATCATCCGCGACGGTATTAACTTAATGATCAAGGAGGCTTAAAGATGGGACTTCGCAACATAATGGATAAAATCAAGCCCACGTTCTCGAAAGGGGGAAAGCTGGGCTTCCTGGAGTCGACGTTCGATGCATTCGAGACGTTCCTCTTCGTGCCGAACACGACGACCGTGAAGGGCGCACACATCCGCGACTGCAACGACATGAAGCGTACGATGATCGTCGTTGTTCTGGCGCTGATGCCGGCGTTCCTGTTCGGTTGCTGGTGGACGGGCTCGCAGGTGGGTCTGGAGGGTTTCCGGGCCTTCTTCTACGGACTGGTCCGCGTGCTGCCGATGGTGTGCGTGTCGTACATCGTGGGTCTGGCCATCGAATTCTATTTTGCGCAGGTGCGCGGCCATGAGGTCAACGAGGGCTTCCTGGTCACGGGTCTTCTGATTCCGATGGTCTTCCCCGTCTCGACGCCGCTGTGGATGGTGGCGCTGTCGACGGCCTTTGCCGTGATTTTCGGCAAGGAGGTCTTCGGCGGTACGGGCATGAACGTCTTCAACCCGGCACTGCTGGCCCGCGCCTTTGCCTTCTTCGCCTATACGCCCTCGATGTCGGGTGAGACGGTCTGGTATTCGAACTGGACGATGATGGGCGCCCACGTCGACGGCATCACCGGCGCCACGGCCCTCGAACAGCTGGGCTCGACCGGTACGATGACCTATTCGCCGCTGGATGCCTTCCTGGGCATGATCCCGGGTTCGTTCGGCGAGACCTCGACGCTGGCCATCCTGATCGGCGCCGTGATTCTGCTGTGGACGGGCGTCGCCTCGTGGCGGACGATGGTTTCGGTCTTCGTCGGCGGACTGGCCATGGGCTATCTGTTCCAGGCGCTGGGCGTGACGAGCTATCCGGCCTGGTGGCACCTGATCGTGGGCGGCTTCGCCTTCGGCGCGGTCTTCATGGCCACGGACCCCGTCACCTCGGCCCAGACCAACAAGGGCAAGTATATCGTCGGCTTCATGACGGGCGCCCTTGCCGTGCTGATCCGCGTGGTGAACCCGGCTTATCCGGAGGGTATGATGCTCTCGATCCTCTTCATGAATGCGCTGGCCCCGCTGGTCGACTACTTCGTGGTCGAGGCGAACATTTCGCGGCGCAAGAAACGTGTGAAACTCGCAAAATAGGGAAGAGATGGCAACGAAAAAATTCAAATGCAACGTTTGCGGCTATATCCACGAGGGAGATGCCGCGCCCGACAAGTGTCCCGTTTGCGGGGCTCCGGCTTCGGAATTCACCGAACTGAAGGAGCCGAAGAAGGGTCTCGATACGAACAGCAACACCTATATCATCCTCTACTCGACGGTGATGGTGGTGATCGTCGCGGTGTTGCTGGCCGTGGCGGCTCTGGCGCTCAAACCGCGTCAGGATGCCAACGACCTGAACGAGAAGAAACGCAACATCCTGGCGTCGCTGTCGGCCGAGGGCGAGTCCTACGACCAGTTCATCGACGCCTACGTGGTCGATGCCGAGGGACAGCGTACGGACGGAGACGTCTTCGCGCTGCTGAACGACCTTCCGACGGCCTTTGCCGAGGGCAAGTTCCCGGTCTTCGAGGCCAGGGACGGCCGGATGGTGATCCCGGTGACGGGCAACGGACTGTGGGGTCCGATCTGGGGCTACGTGGCGCTGGAGAAGGACATGAATACGGTAGCGGGCATCATCATGGCCCACAAGGGGGAGACCCCGGGACTGGGTGCCGAGATCGCCACGCCGAAATACCAGGCGAACTTCGTCGGCAAGACGATCTTCGAGGGTGACAAGTTCGTGTCGGTGACGCTCCGCAAGGGCGGGGCGAAGGATCCGGCCCACGAGGTGGATGCCGTCTCGGGCGGAACGAAGACCTCGGACGGTGTGACGGCGATGCTCTACAACAGCCTCAGTCACTATCTGCCGCTGCTGGAGTCGAAACGTCAGGCAGCCGCTCCGGCAACGGAGACGGGCGCTGCGGAGGTGTCAAACGAAGAAAAAGCTGAAAGCAATGAGTAACAACATGAAATACCTGACGGGCCCGTTCTCGGCGAACAACCCGGTCATCGTGCAGATTCTGGGAATCTGCTCGGCGCTGGCCGTTACGGTACAGCTCAAGCCGGCGATCGTGATGGCACTGAGCGTGACGGTCGTCACGGGCTTTTCGAACCTGGTGATGTCGCTGTTGCGCAACGGCGTACCGGCGCGCATCCGCATCATCGTGCAGCTGGTTGTGATCGCTGCGCTGGTGATCCTTGTGGACCAGGTGCTGAAGGCCTACGTTTATGAAGTTTCGAAACAGTTGTCGGTCTACGTGGGACTGATCATCACGAACTGTATCGTGATGGGCCGCGTGGAGGCCTTTGCGCTGGGCAACAAGCCGTGGGCGTCGTTCCTCGACGGCATCGGCAACGGACTGGGCTACGGCATGATTCTGGTGATCGTGGCCATCTTCCGCGAGCTGCTGGGTTCGGGGACGCTTCTTGGCTTCCGCATTATCCCCGAGAGCTGGTACATGGCCGAAGGAGGATTCTATTCGAACTGCGGTCTGATGTTGTTCCCGCCGATGGCGCTGATCATCGTGGGATGCATCATCTGGGTGCACCGTTCGCGCAACAAGGACTTACAGGAAAAATAGGAGGGTAGCATATGGAATCATTGAATATCTTCATCCGGTCGATCTTCATCGACAACATGGTCTTCGCCTTCTTCTTCGGCATGTGCTCGTACATCGCCGTGTCGAAGAGCGTGAAGACGGCACTGGGACTGGGCGCCGCCGTCACGTTCGTGATGGTGATGACCGTACCGCTGAACTACCTCTTGTATGAATACATCCTGCGTCCGGGGGCGCTTCACGCGTGGATACCGTCCATTCCGGAGAGTGTGGATCTGAATTTCCTGTCGTTCATTGTCTTCATCGCCACGATTGCGGCCTTCGTGCAGCTTGTGGAGATGGTCGTCGAGAAGTTCTCGCCGACGCTCTACAACCAGCTGGGCATCTTCCTGCCGCTGATTGCGGTGAACTGCGCCATCATGGGCGGTTCGCTGTTCATGCAGCAGAAGGTCGATGCGGGCGAACTGCAGACCCTGTGGCAGTCGATCGCCTACGGTCTGGGCTCGGGTCTGGGCTGGTGGCTTGCGATCGTGATGATGGCGGCCATTCGCGAGAAGACGACCTATTCGCACATACCGGCGGCGCTGAAGGGCCCGGGCATCGCCTTCATCATTACGGGTCTGATGGGTATCGCCTTCATGATCTTCTCGGGTATTCAGTTCTAAACTAAGAGATTCGAACAATGACAACAACGATAATCATAGCGATCGTGGCCTTTCTGGTCATCACGCTGGTGCTGGTGGCTCTGCTGCTGTACGCCAAGGCGAAGCTGACCACGTCGGGGGCCGTGACGATCGACATCAACAACGGTGAGAAGGTCATCACGACGGAGAGCGGATCGACGCTTCTGGCGACGTTGGCCAACAACAAGGTATTCCTTCCCTCGGCGTGCGGCGGCGGCGGATCGTGCGGCATGTGCAAGTGCCAGGTGCTGGAGGGGGGCGGCGAGCTGCTTCCGACGGAGACGGGCTTCATCACGCGCAAGATGGCCAAGGACCACTGGCGTCTGGGCTGCCAGGTGAAGGTGAAGGAGAATCTGAAGATCCACGTGCCGGAGGCCGTGCTGGGCGTGAAGAAGTGGGAGTGCACGGTGGTATCGAACCGCAACATCTCGACCTTCCTGAAGGAGTTCGTGGTGAAGCTCCCGGAGGGTGAGCACCTGAAGTTCCGCAGCGGCGGCTACATCCAGATCGACATTCCGAAGTACGATGCGATCAAGTTCTCGGACATGGACATCGACGAGCGCTACCGTGCCGACTGGGACCGCATGAAGATGTGGGATCTGGTGGCGACGAATCCCGAGCCGACGTTCCGCGCCTACTCGATGGCCAACCACCCGGCCGAGGGCAACATCATCATGCTGAACATCCGTATCGCCACGCCGCCGTTCGACCGTGCGACGGGAACGTTCATGAAGGTGAACCCGGGCATCTGCTCGTCGTACATCTTCTCGCGCAAGCCGGGTGACAAGGTGACGATCTCGGGCCCCTACGGCGAGTTCTTCCTGCCGGACAACCTGCCCGACACGCAGGAGCTGATCTTCGTGGGCGGCGGCGCCGGCATGGCCCCGATGCGCAGCCACATCATGCACCTGTTCAAGACCGAGAAGACGAAGCGTCCGGTATCGTTCTGGTACGGAGCGCGTGCGCTGAAGGAGGCTCCCTACCTGCACGAGTTCCACGAGATCGAGAAGGAGTTCCCGAATTTCTCGTTCCATCTGGCGCTGGACCGTCCGGATCCGGAGGCCGATGCCGCCGGTATCCCCTATACGCCGGGCTACGTGGCCAACGTCCTCTATGAGAACTACCTGAAGAACCATCAGGCCCCGGAGGACTGCATCTACCTCATGTGCGGACCTCCGATGATGATCTCGTCGGTGGTGAAGGTGCTCGACTCGCTGGGCGTGCCGCCTGAGAATATCCTCTACGACAACTTCGGCAGCTGATAGCGGCCGCCAACCGGAGAAAAGAGCCGGGACTCGATCGGGTCCCGGCTCTTTTTGTCAGTCCGGCCGGTGTCAGAGCAGTTTGCCGCTGAGGAACAGCGCCGTTCGAACCGGAGCCCCTTTCGGGCGGATTCCGGGCATTCGGGCGGGCCGTCGTCCCGACCTGTCGCGTCCCGACCTGCCGCGTCCCGACCAGCCGCGTCCCGACCAGCCGCGTCCTGACCTGCCGCGTCCCGACCTGCCGCGTCCCGACCTGCCGCGTCCCGACCTGCCGTCGTCCCGACCAGCCGCGTCCTGACCTGCCGTCGTCCCGACCTGCCGTCGTCCCGACCAGCCGCGTCCTGACCTGCCGCGTCCCGACCTGCCGTCGTCCCGACCTGCCGTCGTCCCGACCTGCCGTCGTCCCGATCTGCCGCGGCCTTCCGACTCCTCCTTGCACCGCCCAATCTCTGTTTTTTTGCCGAAATATCGCGCTGAACGACACCGGATTCGCAATATTTTCGTACCTTTATAACAAATATGCCAATCACCAAACAACTACCTGATATGAACATTCCGACAATTTTCTGGGTTGTACCCGCGGCCTCGATCGTGGCTCTGCTCTTTGCGTGGGCATTCTACCGGCTGATGAAGCGCGAGGACGAGGGTACGGAGCGCATGCGTGAGATTGCGGCCCACGTGCGCAAGGGGGCGATGGCCTACCTGCGCCAGCAGTACAAGGTCGTGGGCATTGTCTTTGTGATTCTGGCCCTCTTCTTCGCCTACCTGGCCTACGGGGCGGGTGTGCAGAACGGCTGGGTTCCGTTTGCCTTCCTGACCGGAGGCTTCTTCTCGGGACTGGCCGGCTACTTCGGCATGAAGACGGCGACCTATGCCTCGGCGCGTACGGCTCATGCGGCGCAGCAGTCGCTCGACCGGGGGCTGAAGGTGGCCTTCCGCAGCGGCGCCGTGATGGGACTGGTGGTAGTGGGCCTTGGCTTGCTCGATATCTCGTTCTGGTATGTCATCCTGAATGCGTTTGTCGACGTGGCCGGACCGCAGAAACTGGTGGTCATCACCACGACGATGCTGACCTTCGGCATGGGTGCCTCGACGCAGGCGCTCTTTGCGCGCGTCGGCGGCGGCATCTATACGAAGGCGGCCGACGTGGGCGCCGACCTGGTGGGCAAGGTCGAGGCGGGCATCCCGGAGGACGACCCGCGCAACCCGGCGACGATTGCCGACAACGTGGGCGACAACGTGGGTGACGTGGCCGGCATGGGTGCCGACCTTTACGAAAGCTACTGCGGTTCGATCCTTGCGACGGCAGCCCTCGGTGCGGCGGCCTTTGCCACGGCGGGCAGCGAGGCTCTGCAGCTGAAGGCGGTGCTGGCTCCGATGCTGATTGCGGCGGTGGGCATCGTCCTTTCGATCGTGGGCATCTACCTGGTCCGCACGAAGGAGGGGGCCTCGATGCGCGACCTGCTGCGTTCGCTGGGCGTGGGGGTCAACTTCAGTTCGCTGCTCATCGCCGCGGCGACGTTCGGCATCCTCTACCTGCTGGGGATCCAGAACTGGCTGGGGCTGTCGTTCTCGGTCATCACGGGACTGGTGGCGGGCATCGTCATCGGCCAGGCCACGGAGTACTATACGTCGCACTCGTATAAACCGACGCAGAAGATTGCCGGCAGTTCGCAGACCGGTCCGGCGACGGTCATCATCGCGGGTGTGGGGTCGGGCATGATCTCGACGGCCGTTCCGGTGGTGACGATCGGCGTGGCGATCATCCTGGCCTACCTGTGCGCCATCGGCTTTGACGTGGAGAACATGCTGGCGCCGCAGAACCTCTCGCTGGGGCTCTACGGCATCGGCATTGCAGCCGTGGGCATGCTCTCGACGCTGGGCATCACGCTGGCCACGGACGCCTACGGTCCGATTGCCGACAATGCGGGCGGCAACGCCGAGATGAGCGGTCTGGGCCCCGAGGTTCGCAAACGCACCGATGCGCTCGATGCGCTGGGCAATACGACGGCCGCCACGGGCAAGGGTTTTGCCATCGGTTCGGCGGCGCTGACGGCCCTGGCGCTGCTGGCCTCGTATATCGAGGAGATCCGCATCGGACTGCTGCATAACGGTGTGACGATGCTCGACCTGCCGGGTGGTGCGACGCGCTTCGTGCAGGACGCCTCGATCCTCGATTTCATGGATTACTATCATATTTCGCTGATGAACCCGACGGTGCTTGTCGGCATCTTCATCGGGGCGATGATGTCGTTCCTCTTCTGCGGCCTGACGATGAACGCCGTGGGGCGTGCCGCCGAGAGCATGGTGCAGGAGGTACGGCGTCAGTTCCGCGAGATCCGGGGGATTCTCACCGGCGAGGGAACGCCCGATTATGCGCGCTGCGTGGCTATCTCGACGCGCGGAGCACAGCGTGAGATGCTGTTCCCGAGCCTGCTGGCCATCATCGTTCCGGTGGCCGTCGGTCTGATCTTCGGCGTGGCGGGCGTCATGGGGCTGCTGATCGGCGGTCTGAGTTCGGGCTTCGTGCTGGCGGTCTTCATGGCCAATGCCGGCGGAGCGTGGGACAACGCCAAGAAGATGGTCGAGGAGGGACACTTCGGCGGTAAGGGCTCCGAATGCCACAAGGCGACGGTCGTGGGCGATACGGTGGGCGATCCCTTCAAGGATACCTCGGGCCCGTCGCTCAACATCCTCATCAAGCTGATGTCGATGGTCTCGATCGTCATGGCGGGCCTTACGGTGGTCTGGCACCTCTTCTGACCCGGGGACCGGAAGAGGGAGGGGTGTGCGCCGATGCCTTTGCCCGGTTCGGAATGCGGGTTGTGCGAACCGCGAAACGACCGACCGGTTCATGCCTCATACCGTTCGATGCGCGATTCAGGGAGACAGCTCTCCAAAGAGGGCTGTCTCCTTTTTCTGTGCCGTATGGGCGGAACGGGCGTGCAAAATTTGCTTCTGCGCAGGAGGATCCGTATCTTTGCCCCCGAAAACGACGACCATGAAAAATATCATATTCGATCTTGGGGGCGTGCTGTTCGCCCGTGACAAACGGAAATGCGATGCGGATCTGCTGGGTTATTTCAGCTTTTTGCGGGCGCCTCAAATGCCTCGCTTCTGGGAGGATTACGACCGGGGCACCAATACGCTGGAGTCGGTGACCCGTACGCTTGTGGAGATGACGGGCCAGACCTACGCCCGCTGTGCCGAGGTGCTGCAACAGGCCATTGACCTGCAGGAGCCGATTCCGGTGACCGAGCAGCTTGTCCGCGACCTGAAGGCTTCGGGCCGCTTCCGGTTGTATGTTCTGTCGAACATGGCCCACGAATTCATCGCCCACCTGCGCCGCTTCCCGGTCTACGGACTTTTCGACGGCGAGGTCATCTCGTGCGAGGAGCTTGTCGTCAAACCCGAACCGCGCATCTACGAGATTCTGCTCGAGCGTTACGGTCTCGATCCCTCGCAGAGCCTCTTTGTGGACGACCGCGAGGCCAACGTCGCAGCGGCCGAACGGCTGGGCATCCACGGTTTCCTCTTCGACCACCGGAATCCGTCGGCTTCTTGTGCGACGCTGCGCCGGCAGCTGCTCGGCTGAGCCTCCGCCCGACTGCCGTCCGGCCACTTCCTGGCCCGCTTCGCCGTTGGGTATCTCTCCCGGCCATCTCTTGGACCGCGTCGGCGTTGAGTACCTCCCCGTACACCCCTCCCTCTTGGCATCGAGCCCCTTCATGCCCGTCCTCTCGCGTATGTTGCGGCACGCTCCTTGCAGCACAGAGGCCGCGTATGTCATCCTTTCGCGAGAAATACGGGCGATATTCGCTCTATGTACTGATCGCTGGCCTGGGCGTGACGATCTTCGTGGAGATCCTTCCCTTTCTGGGCGGACTGCTCGGAGCCGTGACGATCTACATTCTGCTGCGGCGCCAGCTGTGGCAACTGACCGAACACCGGCACTGGCGTCCGAGTTTGGCTGCTACGGTGCTGTTGGCGGAGGCGGTGATCTGCTTTCTGATTCCCATATCGCTGATCGGCTGGATGGTCGCCGTGAAGGTCCAGCGTGTGGTGGTCGATCCGCGTTCGATCCTCGTCCCGGTGAAACACCTTGTCGAACTGGTCGAGGCGCGCACGGGCTACGAACTCTGGTCCGAGGCCAACGTGCGGTGGCTGTTGGGATATATTCCGCGCGTGGGGCAGTGGGTGGTGGTCGGGGCAGCCGATTTCGCCATCAACCTCGTGGTGCTGCTCTTCGTGCTTTACTTCATGCTCACCGGCGGTCGTCGGATGGAGGCCTACTGCAGCTCTCTGATGCCCTTCGACCCCCGCATCTCGCGCAAGGTTATCCACGAAATCCACCTTATCGTCCGTTCGAATGCCATCGGTATCCCGCTGCTGGCCGTCATCCAGGGCATCGTGGCCTACGTGGGCTATTTGGTGTTCGGGGCTCCGAGTCCGCTGTTCTGGGGGGTGCTGACCTGCTTTGCGACGGTCATCCCGATCGTCGGCACGGCATTGGTGTGGATTCCGCTGGCACTCTTTATGGCCCTGACCGGGAGCTGGGCGCCGGCTATCGGGCTGACGCTCTACGGGACGCTGGTGGTTACCCACGTGGATAATGTCGTGCGTTTCCTGATGCAGCGGCGCATGGCCCATACCCATCCGCTGGTGACGATCTTCGGGGTCATTATCGGGCTTTCGCTCTTCGGCTTCATGGGGGTGATCTTCGGACCGCTGCTTCTGGCGATGTTTCTCTACTTCGTCAACCTCTTCAAGTGCCGTTACCTGGAGCGGAACCGCATCTGCCAGTGACTCTCCGCCGGCCGTTTACCCCGTAAGATCCTTTCCGATAGCCGGTTTCCTCCGCCGACGGCACTCCGTTCCGGTGTCGTTACCGCACGCCGGACTGCCTTTTCGTCCTCGATTCACAGCCTCGTTGACCCTCCGATACCCCGTTTTCTTATCGTGAAGGGTCTTTTTGACATCTTTTTGTAAAAAATCCCATAAAAAAGTTGCAAATTTGTACGGCTTTACTACCTTTGTTATTGTAATAACAGTAAAATCGGAATACAAATGGCAAGAAATCTCAAAATCAGAGATCTGACGTTGCGCGACGGCCAGCAGTCGTCGTTTGCGACGCGTATGAACCAGGAGCAGATCGACCGCTGCCTGCCGTTCTACAAGGATGCGAATTTCTATGCGATGGAGGTTTGGGGCGGCGCCGTGCCCGACTCGGTGATGCGTTACCTGAACGAGAATCCGTGGACGCGTCTGGAGACGATCTACAAGGCCGTCGGCAACGTGTCGAAACTCACGGCCCTCTCGCGCGGCCGCAACCTCTTCGGCTATTCGCCCTATACGGACGAGATTATCGACGGCTTCTGCCGCAATGCGATTGAGAGCGGACTGGGTATCATGCGTATTTTCGATGCGCTGAACGACGTCGACAACGTAAAATCCACGGTCAAATATGTCAAGCAGTACGGCGGCATTGCCGATTGCGCCGTCTGCTATACGGTGGACCCGAAATATCCGGCGCTGAGCTTCTGGGACAAGCTCAAGGGCAAGAAGAATCCGGCTCCGGTCTTCACCGATGCCTATTTCCTCGACAAGGCCCGCCAGATGGCCGCACTGGGCGCCGACATGATCACGATCAAGGATATGTCGGGACTGATTCCGCCGCGCCGCGTCGCCACGCTGGTCAAACTCTTCAAGCAGAACCTCTCGATTCCGGTCGACTTCCATACCCACTGTACGCCGGGCTACGGTCTGGCATCGGTGCTGGCCGCCATCATCGCGGGCGTCGACATCGTCGATACGAACTGCTGGTATTTCGCCGGGGGCACGGGGGCTCCGGCCATCGAGCTGGTCTACGTCTTCTGCAAGAAGCTGGGCATCGACCTGGGTGTCAACATGGAGGCCGTTGCGAAGATCAACACGCAGCTGCGTGAGATCCGCAAGGAGCTGAACATGTCGGTCTTCGGCGTGGAGAAACCCGAGCCGAAACCTTTCAACCCGCTGACGGACAAGTTGCCGGCGGAGATCGACGCCCTGTTCGACCGCGCCATCAAGGCTGCGCAGGCCGACGACGAGGCTGCTACGATCGACGCCTGCCGCAAGATCGAGGCCTACTTCGGCTTCCCGGCTCCGAACGAACTGGTCCAGAAGGCCGAGATCCCGGGCGGCATGTACTCGAACATGGTGGCCCAGCTCAAGCAGTTGAAGGCCGAGGAGATCCTTCCGCGCGCCATGGAGCTGATCCCGACGGTTCGTCTGGCCGCAGGACTTCCGCCCCTGGTGACGCCGACGTCGCAGATTGTGGGTGCTCAGGCCGTGAACTGCGCCCTGGACGAAAAAGCCGGCCGTCCGATGTACACGAACAAATCGTCGCAGTTTGTCGGCTTGGTGAGGGGCGAATACGGCAAGACGCCGGTGAAGATCGACCCGGAGTTCCGCTTCAAGATCTGCGGTGTGCGTGAGGAGACCCCCTACGATACGTCGAAATACCAGATGCAGCCGAATCCGACGCTTCCCGAGGCCGGCGGCGTGAAACTGGCGGCCAACGAGAAGGAGGTGCTGCTGCTGGAGCTGTTCCCGCTTGTAGCGAAGACCTTCCTGACGAACGAGAAGGTGAAGGCCTACAAGGCCTCGAAGCCGGCTGCCGCTCCGGCCGAGGAGAAGGCTGCCACACCGGAAGCCGCTTCGATCACCATTCAGGGCAAGGCCGTTACGGTACCGCTGCCGGGACGTGTGATCGAGCTGAAGGTGAAGGTCGGCGATCAGGTGAAGGTCGGCGACGAGATTCTGATTCTCGAGGCGATGAAGATGGAGAACTCCATCACGACGGATTATGCCGGCGAGGTGAAGCAGATCTTTGTAAGCGTGGGCCAGAACGTTCCGACGGACGCTCCGCTGGTCGACATCGGTTGATAACCTTTCGACTTGTGAACGACCGCCTGCAATCTGGGTTGCGGGCGGTTTTCTTTTTGCCCTCTTCCCTTTCCTGCCTTGTCCCGCCATAGACTCTGCCGCCTATCCCTCCCCCCCCCTCCGTCTTTTCTTGCTGATGCAATCGGCAATCCCCCCGGTCTGTACGGACTCCACACGCCTCAGGATAGCTTCACGAAGTGGTGCTTTGTGATGGAATCGGTGTAAATTGTTTGGTGCGGGAATTCTGCAGGTGGGGGGGGGGGAAAAGCGGCGGATTTGCCAAGCGGCCACATCGCGTGTATGAAGGGAAGTAAGTAGTAAAAAAAACCACTTGCTGCCAGCAAGTGGTTTTCGGAGGGTTTGTAGCGGGAGAGAGACTTGAACTCTCGACCTCATGATTATGAATCATGCGCTCTAACCAGCTGAGCTATCCCGCCATTGCTTGATTGCGAGTGCAAAGGTAATGGAAAAATCGAAACCTGCAAAATATTCGGGCGAAAAAACGCGAGAAAATTGGGCCTTGAAATCCTTGGCATTGATTTTGAGACACCTGCGTGAAACTGAAATACGATGACCATCTCTGAATCCAAACACGCCGAATCGACCGACCGACTGGGTATTGTCAAATTGTTGGCCGGAATCACGTTGCTGGTGTCCCTTTCGTGGGAGATCATAGCCGGGGATCACCGCAACCTTTCAATGACCTATTTGACGATCCAGTTTTTTGTTTGCGTGATTTTTCTCTATGACTTTTTGCTTCGGATGCTGCAGTCCGAGCACCGTGGTCGTTTTTTCGTGCGCCACCTGTTCTATTTGCTGATATCGATTCCCTACCTGACGCTGATTTCGTGGACGGGCGTCCGCATGACCCACGATTGGGGGATCCTGGTCGGACTGGTTCCGATGCTTAGGGCCTTTCTGGCGATGTTTCTCATCGTGGAGTGGATGGTGCGGGGCAAACGGGGCGGCCGGATGCGGTGGCTTTTTGCGGCGTATCTCTTCACGGTGGTGGTCTTCACCTACGTTTCGGCGCTGGTCTTCTACGACTACGAGGTGCTGTTGAATCCGAAACTCGAAGGGTTCGGCAATGCGCTGTGGTGGGCGTGGATGAACGTCACGACCGTCGGTGCGGAGATCTTTCCGGTGACGGCCGTCGGGAAGGTGGTCTGCGTGCTGCTGCCGTCGCTGGGGATGATGTTCTTCCCGATCTTCACGACCTATATATTGCAGGAGTATATGCCGCAGCAATCGAATCCTTCGCCCTCCACGCCTTCGCCCTCCACGCCATCGCCCTCCACGCCATCGTCCTCGACATCATCCTCCTCGATTTCCCCCGCATCATCTGCATCGTCATCACCCGACGTTTCAACTCCGGTCCCGCCAGCATCATCCGCATCCGGTGCGGGGGTTCCGGAGGTATGAGATTCTGCTACGGGTGCGGTCTCTGTTCGGAGATTGCCCATTCCGTTCAAGCGGAAGCCCCGGCCTTCGTAGGCCGGGGCTTCTGTTTTCAGATTGCGGGTTTGGGATTGGCGTCGTAAAAACTCTTGTAGTCACCGTGTCTGGGAGCTCCGGGTTTGTCCGGATACCAATCGGGCATTTCGTCGACTTTGGCCTTGAGTTTTGCATACAAGGCCTGTACCTCGGGCGAGCATTGTTTTACGTCGATCGGGTGCTGTTCCATGGGATCCTCCGCAAAGTTGTAGAATCGTCCGTCCCAATAATATTTGTACTGGGTGTTGAAGGCGCAGCGGGCCGCTCTCGGGTAGGCTTTGTGCGGCCAGAGGGGGTTGAAGTGCATCAGAGTGAACTCTCGTTCGAGGGGCTTATCGCCACATAATTCGGGATAGAGCGAAATTCCTTCAGTGTTCCACTCATCGGGGATCTTGACACCCATGGCATCGGCCAGCGTCGGCATGAAGTCGGTCAAATCGACGAGACGTTGACTGACTCGTCCGCTTTTGATCTTGTCACCCCAGGCGATGAGCAGCGGGACATGGGTACCGTTGGAGGTGGAGTTGCCTTTTCCGCCCTTGATTTCGCGGCCGTCGTCCAGTTTCGAGACGACCTGTTCCATGGTTCCGTTGTCCCCGACAAAGATCAGAATGGTGTTGTCCCAAAGGCCGTCGGCCTGGAGTTTGTCGACGAACTTGCCGACCTGTTTGTCGAGATAGGCGACCATGTCCGGGAAGTGGCGGGTGTCATGGATGAACCGGGTTTCCGGGTTATCGGTCCAGCATTCGGAGTCGGGCGTCGGCACATGGGGTGTATGTACCAGCGGCGTAGGGTAGTAGAGCAGGAATGGTTTTCGGGCCGCGGCCTGCCGGTCGATGTAGTCGAACGCGTATCGCAGAGCATCATCCGGGCCGTAGTAACTGAAGTCGTAACGGCCGTTGTTGTCGAGATAGGAGAAGGCGTAACGGTCTGTGGCCTTATCGCCGGCGAGTTCCTTGTAGATTTCAAGTTGACAGAGACACCATTCGTCGAAACCGAGTTTGGAAACCATCTCCCGGGATCGTCCGAGTTGCCATTTCCCGACGATGGCCGTGGAGTATCCGGCTTGTTGGGCGAGGTGGGCGAAGGTGTGTTCGTCGTCGTTCATGTATCCGAAGTTGACGTAGTTTCGGTCGTTGTAGACGCCGGTCATGAGTTGCACTCGGGAGGGGGTGCTGAGCGGCAAGGCGTGCATGTTTTCGAAGCGGATGGCCTGTCGGGCGAGTGAATCGAGGTGCGGGGTCTGGTAACTGACGCCGCCGTAACAGCCGAGACATTCGGCGCCGAGGTCATCGGCGAGAATCAGAATGATGTTCGGTTGGTTTGGTTTCTGGCTGGAGCATCCGCCGGCAGCCAGCGCGAGGAGACCGAGCCCTGCAGTTTGGAGTCGATTTTTCATGGGGATTTCGTTTTAGGTTTCTGTTCCTCGCAAATATAACATCAATTTCGTTATAATCCAATTTCGAAACATAAATAGTGGGGTATATTGTTTCGAATTGTTTTGAAATGAAAAATCCGGACCATTTTGATCCGGATTGAATGACATATGCTTTCGATTGTCAGTTTTGTTTTTGCTGTTGGGCCTTGAGCAGGTCGCGGATCTCGGTGAGGAGCAGCTCCTCCTTCGACGGAGCGGGGGGAGCTGGGGGAGTCTGGGCCTTTTTCTTCATAAGGCGGTTCATCAGTTTGACCATCAGGAAGACGCAGAAGGCCAGAATGGTGAAGTCGATGCACTGCTGGATAAAGGCGCCATAGTTCCAGTAGACGGGTTCCACGGGGGCGTTTTGTGCAACGGCGGCGCCGTCGCCGACGAGTTCTCCGACCGACCGCACGGCGCCCGCGGTCACGTCGCGGACCTTCGAGATATCGATCCGCAACTGTGAGAAGTCGGTATTTCCGATCAGGGCGCCGATCGGGGGCATGAGAATGTCGTTCACCAGCGAGGAGACGATCTTTCCGAACGCGCCGCCGATGATCACGCCGACGGCCATGTCCATGACATTGCCCTTGAGGGCAAACTCTTTGAATTCCTTGAAGAAAGCCATACTGTTCGATTTTTGATGGGTTACAAGTTTACTGACGGTCGGACGAAACGTGCCGATCCGGACAAAGATACGAAAAAATCGCCAAACCCTGAAATTCGAGCCGATCGGCGTGCCGCCCTTTGCACGGTCGGGCCCGGCCGTCGGACGCCGTTTGCAGGCCACGCCTTGAGGTCACGCAACAGGAACACCCCGCGCCCGTGCGTTCTCTTTTGCCGTTCCGACCTTCGGGGAATGTAGTCGTGCGGGGTATATCCTATCGAGCTTTTTCGTATCTTTGTCCCGATACGAACCGGAAGATCCGTTCCGTACGACATCCCGCCACCGGGGTGCCGCGATCCGGCAACGTGTAATTCCGGACTTCCGCAAACCGAACCACATGACACCCGCAGCCGTCATTCTCACCGTATTGGGCTATATCGCCGTCTTGTTCGTCGTGGCATGGCTTTCGGGCCGCCGGGCCGACAACGCGGGCTTCTTCACCGGCAACCGCCGCACGCCGTGGTATATGGCGGCCTTTGCGATGATCGGCGCGGCAATGTCGGGCGTCACCTTCATCTCGGTCCCGGGGTCGGTGGCCGTCGATTCCTTCTCCTACATGCAGATGGTTGCCGGGTTCACGGTGGGGCAGCTCATCGTGGCCTGCGTGCTGATCCCGACCTTCTACCGCCTGCGGGTGGTCTCGCTCTACGAATACCTCGACGACCGCTTCGGCGTCGCCTCGCACCGCACCGGGGCTTGGTTCTTTTTCCTTTCGAAGATGCTCGGTGCCGCCCTGCGCGTCTACGTCGTCTGCGCGGTGCTCCAGCTGCTGGTCTTCTCGCACTACGGCATTCCGTTCTGGGCCAATGCCCTCGTCACGATGGCCTTCGTGTGGCTCTATACGCGGCAGGGGGGTGTCAAGTCGCTGATCTGGACCGATACGCTCAAGACGCTGTGCCTGGTCGGGAGCCTCGTGCTGTCGATCCTCTTCATCATGCGGGCGCTGGACCTTTCGGCCGCTGAGACGGCGCGCGAGGTGGCCCGGTCGCCCATGTCGCGGATCTTCTTCTTCGACGACCCGGCCTCAGGGCGCTATTTCTGGAAGATGTTTGCGGCGGGTATCGTGCTGCTGGTGGCCATGACGGGACTCGATCAGGACATGATGCAGCGCAATCTGAGCTGTGCCACGCCGCGCGACTCGCAGAAGAATATCGTGCTGACGGCCGTGAGCCAGATCTTCGTCATCTTCCTCTTCCTGGTTCTCGGGGTGCTGCTCTACCTCTACGCCGACCGGACGGGGCTGCCGCTGCCCGCAAAGAGCGACCAGGTCTTTTCGATGGTGGCTGTAGAAGGCGGACTTCCGCTTGTAGTTGGCATTCTGTTTGTTGTCGGGCTTATTTCAAGCACCTATTCAGCTGCCGGATCGGCTCTGACAGCGCTGACCACCTCCTTTACGGTCGATATCCTCGAGGGGACGAAACAACTCGACGACTGCCGGCTGACCCGCCTGCGCAAGGGGGTGCATGTCGGCATGGCGCTGCTGATGGCCGGAGTGATCCTGGCTTTCGAGTATTGGGCTGACGACAGCGTCATCAATCTGGTCTACAAGGTGGCCAGCTACACCTACGGTCCGATCCTCGGCATGTTTGCCTTCGGCATGATGACGCGCCGCCGGGTGCGCGACCGCTGGATGCCGCTGGTGGCCGTTGCAGCTCCGGTGCTGAGTGCGCTGCTGCAGTTCTGGGCCCGCGAGAGGTGGGACTACCAGATCGGATTCGAACTGTTGATCTATAACGCCGCCTTTACCGTCATCGGCATGTATATACTGTCACAACGAAATGAAAAATAGGCATTTACATATCTTCACCTCGCTTTTGGCATTAACCCTTTCGACGACCCTCTCGGCCGCCTCGATCTCTTCGGCGACGCGGACCCGGATCGGCCGCACGCTGTCGCGGATCGTCTCGCGCGAGGTCTCGGGGGGCTACCAGAAGGCCGAGCCGATCACCGTGCGGGTGCAGGCCGTGAAGGCATCGCGTCGCACGGTGCGCATCTATGCGACGATCGGACTTTCGTACTATCCCTTCCGTGTGGAGAATACCGCCGCCATGCGCGATTCGGTGCGGGCGCTGCTGCCCGCCGAGTACCGCAAGGCGCAGATCGAACTCTATACCGACAACCGCGAGGTGGGGGAGTTGATCCCCATGGCGTGCCGCGATGCCGGGCAGACGCGGCGACTGATCGAAAAACGACGCCTCATCCCCTTCACCAACCGGTCCGTACGGCCGCTGGTGACTCCGCTCTCGGCGGCCTGCACCGTGACCGGAGGCCTTGCCGGACGCCATATCGCCCTCTGGCAGAGCCACGGCCGCTATTTCGACCAGACGCGGGATTGTTGGCGGTGGCAGCGTTCGACGCTGTGGCAGACGTGCGAGGACCTCTATACGCAGAGTTACGTGCTGCCTTACCTGGTTCCGATGCTGGAGAACGCCGGGGCCTGCGTGGTGCTGCCCCGTGAACGCGACGTGCAGCTTCACGAGGTGCTCGCGGACAACGACGCGCGGGACGAATACGCCGAACAGGGGGCGTGGGAAGAGGGCGGCACGGGCTTCGCCCATCTGCGGCAGGTCTACCTCACGGGCGAGAATCCCTTCCGTGACGGCACGACGCGTCGCATCCGCAGTGTGACCCATCGCCCCTCGGGCGAGGCTGCGTGGCGGGCCACGATCCCCGAGCGGGGCGAATATGCCGTCTATGTCAGCTACGAGTCGACCCCCGAGAGCGTTGACGATGCCCACTATACGGTGCACCACCTGGGCGGCGAGACCGAATTTGCCGTCAATCAGACGATGGGCGGCGGGACGTGGATCTACCTCGGACGGTTCACCTTTGCGGCGGGCGAGCAGACGCTTGTGACGCTGACCAACCGCTCGCGGCGGGCCGGACGGCTTGTTTCGGCCGATGCCGTGAAACTGGGCGGCGGCTTCGGCAACGTGGCCCGCACGCCGATTGACTCGCTGCGCCATGCCGACCGCGAATATATCGCCGAGACGAGCGGCTATCCGCGCTTCTGCGAGGGGGCGCGCTACTGGCTGCAGTGGGCCGGCTTCCCCGAGGGGGTCTACACGCCCAAACACGACCGTGACGACTACAAGGACGACTACATGTCGCGGGCCCATTGGGTCAATGCCGTGATGGGTGGTTCGGAGCGCCTGCCCGACTCGACGGGGTTGCACATTCCGCTGGATCTGGCCCTCGCGTTCCATTCGGATGCCGGGGTGCGCGACGGCGACGGCATTGTCGGCACGCTGGGCATCTTCTATACGCGCGAACAGGGGGGCAAATTCACGGGCGGTGCCGACCGCTACCGTTCGCGCGATCTGACGGACCTTGTCCAGACCCAGGTGGTCGAGGATATCCGCCACCTCTATGAGCCCGACTGGCAGCGGCGCGGACTCTGGAACCGGGCCTACTACGAAGCCCGTGTCCCGAGTGTCCCGACGATGCTGCTCGAACTGCTTTCGCACCAGAATTTTGCCGACATGCGTCTGGGTCAGGATCCGCGGTTCCGGTTTGCGGTCAGCCGCGCCGTCTATAAGGGTATCCTGCGCTATGTCAGCTCGCAATACGGATTATCGGAAGTAACGGTTCAGCCGCTTCCGGTCTGCTCGTTTGCCGCCGAATTCACGGCCGACGACCGCGTGCGCCTTTCGTGGCAGCCGACCGTCGATCCGCTCGAGGCGTCGGCCGTGCCGACCGGCTATGTGGTCTACATGCGGCTCGACGACGGCGGTTTCGATAACGGCCGTCTGGTGGACCGTCCCGAACTGATCGTCGACCTGGAGCCCGGCCGCCTCTATGCCTTCCGCGTGACGGCCGTCAATGCCGGCGGCGAGAGTTTCCCGAGCGAGACGCTGGCCGCCTGCCGGGTGGCCGATGAGCGGGGACGCGTACTGATCGTCAACGGCTTCGACCGCGTGAGCGGCCCCGTTGCGATGCGCAGCGATTCGTTGGCCGGTTTCCGCGTGGATCTCGACGGCGGGGTGCCCGACCGCATGGATATCTCGTTCGTCGGGCCGCAGCGGGTCTTCGACCTCGCGATGGCGCGCAGCAAGGTCGACAGCCTGGCGCTCGGGGCCTGCGACCACGATTACGAGACCGACGTCATCGGCGGCAATACGTTCGACTATCCGTCGCTGCACGGCCGTTCCATGGCGGCCGCCGGTTACTCCTACTGTTCGACTTCGGCCCGGGCCGTCGAAGAGGGGCGCGTGGCGCTGCGGGGATACGATGCCGTCGATCTGATCCTCGGCAAGCAGCGCACCACGACGATCGGACGGGGTATCGCCGATGATGCCTTCGAGGTCTTTCCCGAGGCTTTGCAGAGCCGTCTGAGACGTTATCTGGCCGACGGAGGGGCGTTGTTCGCTTCGGGTGCCTATGTGCTGTCGGATCTGGCCGGGCAGGCCGCCTCGGAGCGTGGGCGGAGCTTCGCCGGGGAGGTGCTGCGCTGCCGGCTGGGGGCGTGTCGCGCGACGGGTTCGGGCCGTGTGCGCGTCGTGACGGCCCATCCGGGCTTCTCGCGCGGCGAGTACCGCTTCAATACGGAGTATCGTCCGGATTGCTACGTCGTCGAGCGGTCGGATGCGTTGGAGCCGGTCGGCCGCGAGGCCTTTGCCGTGATGCGCTATGTCGACGGTAACGGCACGGCCGCCGTGGCGAGTGAATCCGCCGGGCGGACCTTCGTCGCGGGCTTCCCGTTCGAGACGATCGGAGGCGAGGTGGAGCGCGACCGGATGATGCGCGACGTGCTGGACTTCCTCGTGAAGCAAAGGTAGAGATAAAGAGGTCTTACATTCTAAAATTTATAGCGTTATGTCATTGGAACAGCAGATTTCGAAAGGGATCATGGAGGCCATGAAGGCCAAGGACACGGTGCGTCTGAGTGCGCTCCGCAATGCGAAGAAGTACATCATCGAGGCCAAGACGGCCGGTCCGGAGGTAGCCGAACTGCCCGATGCCGACGTGCTGAAGATCATTTCGAAACTCGCCAAGCAGGGCACCGATTCGGCACAGATCTTCACCGAGCAGAACCGCCCCGATCTGGCTTCGGAGGAGCTGGCGCAGGTGGCCGTCTATCAGGAGTTCCTGCCCAAGCAGCTCACGCCCGAAGAGCTGACGGCCGAGCTTCGCACGATCATTGCCGAGGTGGGTGCCACGTCGATGAAGGAGATGGGTAAGGTGATGGGCGTCGCCTCGAAGCGTCTGGCCGGACGCGCCGACGGCAAGGTGATTTCGGCCCGGGTCAAGGAGTTACTCGCTTAGGTAATGCACGTTTCCGAATCGTTGCACCGCAACCTGAAGACCATTGCCATGCCTTCGGCCATGGTGGTGGGGGCGTTGCTGTGCCGGCCGCTCGCCGGACTTGAGGCCGCAAGTCATCAGATGATCACCCCGACGCTGATCTTCCTGATGCTCTTCGTCACCTTCTGCCGCGTCAGCCCCAAACAGATGAAACCTTCGATGCTGCACCTCTGGCTGCTGCTCTTCCAGGTGGTCATGTGTGTGGCGGTCTATCTGGTGCTGCGCCCGTTGAACGAGGTGGTGGCTCAGGGTGCCATGGTCTGTGTACTGGCTCCCGTGGCGATGGCCGCCGTGGTCATCGCCGGCATGCTCGGTGCCAACGTCGCTACGATGGCCACCTACAGCCTGATCTGCAACATGGCCATTGCGTTGGTGGCCCCCGTGATCCTCACCTTCACGGGCAACGGCGTCTGCACCTTCTCGCAGATTCTGGCCCGCATCGCTCCGCTGTTGATCGGTCCGTTTGCCGCGGCGCAGTTCTTCCGTTTTGTCTTCCCGAAGGCGGCCCGATGGATCGGCGATCACAGTCTGATCTCGTTCTACATGTGGCTGTTGTCGCTGCTGGTGATTATCGGCCGTACGACCTGTTTCATCATCGACCTCCACGATGCCTCGATGTCGACGGAGTTGTGGCTGGCCTTTGCCGCTCTGGTGATCTGTCTGGTGCAGTTCAAGGTGGGGCGCATGCTCGGTCGTCGGTATGGCGATCCGCCGGCCGGCGGTCAGTCGCTCGGGCAGAAAAATACGGTGTTGGCCGTGTGGATGGCGCAGGCCTTCCTGAATCCCATCTCGTCGATTGCCCCGACGGCCTATATCGTCTGGCAGAATTTCGTGAACAGTTATCAGATATACAGGAAGGATCGGGAAAAACTCCGGCAGTCTGATTTGTAATGTGATGGAATGCAGTCGGTTGCAACGGTTGCCGTATTTTTTTCTACACCTCGGGACGGCTGGCTGATCCGCTTTTCCCGGTCGTTCTCAGGTCGATTTTGTTTCTATTTTGTTACTATTTTGTTACTCGGAAGCTCTCCCGGAAGAGTCTCTGCTTCGAAAAAAGGGGTGCGGCAATTGCATGCCGCACCCCTTTTGTTCAGTCCCTTGCCGGGAGCTACTCCCAGAAGCGGAAGAAGTGGTGGACCGGGCCGTGTCCGTGGCCGATCTCGTAGGCTGCCCCGGCTTCGATGGCCCCGGCGATGTACTCCTTGGCGCGCGTGGCCGCCTCGTCGAGCGAGCAGCCCCGGGCCAGGAAGGCCGCCAGTGCCGACGAGAGGGTGCAGCCCGTGCCGTGGGTGTTGCGCGTCGCCAGACGGCGCGAGCGCAGCGGCAGGATGCGCTCCTCTTCGGCGTTGTAGAAGATGTCGACGAGCTCCTCGTCGTGCAGGTGGCCCGCCTTCAGAAAGACCGAGACACCGCCCGCGTTGCGCGAGAGTTCGCGTGCCGCTTCGGGCAGCGACTCCTGTCGGTCGATCTTCCGTCCGAGCAGCAGTTCGGCCTCGGGGATGTTCGGCGTGATGATCCGTACGGTGGGGATCAGCTCGTCGCGCAGCGTCGAGACGGCCTCCTGCTGCAGCAGCGGATCGCCCGACGTGGCCACCATCACCGGGTCGAGCACCACGTTGCGCAGCCCGTAGGGGCGGAGCGTGTCGCGCACGGCGCGGATCAGCTCCGAGGAGTGCAGCATGCCGATCTTCACGGCGTCGGTGCCGATATCGTCCAGCACCGAGCGGATCTGTCCCGTGACGAACTCCACCGGGATGGGATGGACGCCCGTGACGCCCACCGTATTCTCGTCGACAACGGCCACGATGGCCGACGTTCCGAAGCATCCGCACGCCGAGAAGGTCTTCAGGTCGGCCTGGATGCCGGCGCCGCCGCTGGGGTCGCTCCCCGCAATGGTCAGCGCGCGTTTGTAGTGTTTTGGGGTTTCGTTGTTCATATTTTCCACGTTTCAAGATTCCAGGCGCTCTCCCAGAACAGCCACTCCATGCGCGTACAGCGCACGAAGAGTTCGCTCATCCGCCGGCGGGTCTCTTCGCCTGCCGCGGCGGCCAGTTCGTTGCAGATCGCCGTGGCCTGCTCCGCCGAGGCGGCAAAGGCCGGATCGGCATAGGTCTCGATCCACGCCCGGTAGGGATTTTCTGCAAGAGGCCTGTGCGCTTTCGGCCCGGTCGGGGTGTCGGCGTGCGTCGCGGAACCTGCGGCCTGCCCGTCGGCAGCCCGTCGGCCGTTGCCCTCCGCCCGGGCATGGATCCACTCGCCGACCCGCTGGTAGACCACAAAGCAGGGCAGCACGGCCGCCGCCTCGACCTCCACCGGAGCCAGCGCCTGGGCGTCGAGCACCGAGGTGTAGAGCAGGCACGTCGGGCTGATCTCTTCGGGGGCCGGGTGGCTCCCCGCGAGGAACTGCGCGTGGAGGGCCCGTTCGACCTCGATACCGTCGAGCGCGAAGTGCAGGAAGCGTTCGGCCTGCTCCTTGCGGGGCAGACGCGCGGCCACGTGGGCCAGCCGCCTTGCATAACCGTCCAGATAGAGGGCGTCCTGCCGGATGTAGAAGCGGAAACGCTCCTCCGGAAGGCTTCCGTCGGCCAGCGCCCCGACGAACGGGTGCGTGAGAATCTTTTCGTAGACGGGAAGGGCCGCCTCCCACGCCTCATCGCTCCAGCGTCTCATGGCCGGTCAGCGTTTGCGGGCCACAACGGCCACGTAATCCCCCTTGCCGTATCCCGGCGTGGGCTGCTCCTCCTCGTCGTTCGAGCAGACGGGGTGCGAGGTCAGCGTCTGCGAGAACTCCAGATCGGTGAAGCCCGCCTCGCGCAGCAGCTCCACCTTCTCGGCCGTCGTGCGCCAGGCTGCCACGTCGACGAACTCGATCGGGTAGGGGTTGGGCGGGTAGCACCCCGCAAGCAGCGGATGATCCCACCTCCCGACGGCCTTGGCCAGGTTGTAGAGCAGGCCGTAGGAACTCTCCTTCGGCACGTCGATCAGAATGATCCGGCCCCCGGCGGGCAGCGCCTCGTAGGCCTTGCGCACCACGCTTCGCAGGTCGCCGATGTAGCTCGGCGTGCCGTTGAAGAGCAGCGTGTCGTAGGTTCCGTGGCCGAAGTCGGCCTCCTCGGCCGTCGCCTCCACCACGTGCATGCCCCGCTTGCGGGCGATTTCGGCCATCCCCTTCGAGGGTTCGATGCCGTCGGTGACGGTGATGCCGTACTCCTCGCGGAGAATCTTCTCGAACAGACCGCTGCCGCAGCCCACCGAGAGCACCCGCCCGGCATCCTTGAGTGTCGAGGCTACCAGATTGACCTCGGAATAGAGTACGTTGCGGTTGTCGAGAAACCAGGCATCATAGGCCGATGCGTACTGGTCGAATCCTTTTCCCATTTCTGTTGTCTTTTGCTTAAAAGGTTATGATTTCGGTTTGCAGGGTTTTCAAATCAAGGGTGAAGAGACGTCCGTCGAGCGGTTCGCCGAAGCCGACGATCCACTTGATGGCCTCCGACGCTTCGAGCGTACCGATGACTCCCGGGACGGTGCCCAGCACGCCGCTTGTGGTCCGCGGCCGGGCGCACAGCGCCTCGCGGTCGGGGTAGAGCTCCGCATAGCGGCGCCCCGAGCGTCCGTTGAAAAGGGCCACCTGCCCTTGGAACTCGCCGATCGAGCCGTGGACCCACGGCTTGCCGCAGGCCGCACACGCATCGTCGATCAGGTAGCGCGTCGGAAAGTTGTCGCAGCAGTCCACGACCAGGTCGTAGCCCTCGATCACCTCCCGGGCATTTTCGGCCGTGAGCCCCTCGTCGTAACACGTGAAGCGCGTCTGCGAGCAGAGGGCCGACAGCCGTTCGCGGGCCGCCTCCGTCTTCGGGCGTCCGATCTGCGACTCGGTGTAGAGCGTCTGCCGCTGGAGGTTGCTCTCCGAGACGCGGTCCGGGTCGGCCAGCCCGAGGCGGCCCACTCCGGCACCGGTGAGGTAGAGCGCCGCCGGCGAGCCCAGTCCGCCGACCCCGACCACGAGCACCGACGCCTCGGCAAGACGCCGCTGACCCTCGGGGCCGATCTCCCGGAGCATCGTCTGCCGGGCGTATCGTTCCGTCGAGTCCATCGTCAGTCGAAGACCTTGTCCCAGTCCTTCCAGACCACCTCGTAGCCTTCGCGCCGGATGTCGGCCTCGACCTGCGACGGCGTGCGCTCGTCGCTGACGGTGAACTGCTCGAGCGACGTCGGGTAGACGCGGTAGCCTCCCGGATCGGTCTTCGAGCCGGCGCTCATCGACGTGACGCCCAGCGTGGCCATATGGTTGCGGAACTCGGCGCGTTCGCGCGTCGAGTAGGAGATGTCGACGTCGTGGTCGAAGATCCGGAAGGCGAAGGTCACCTGGGCCAGTTCGCGGTCGCTCATCACGACGTTGGGCTGGAAGTGCCCCTCGGACGGCCGCATGCGCGGGAAGTTGACGCTGTAACGCGTCTTCCAGTAGTGACGGCGCAGGTACTGCAGGTGCAGCGCCATCATCGTCACGTCGGTGCGCCACTCCTCGAGTCCGATCAGCACGCCCATGCCGATCTTGTGGACCCCGGCCTGACCCATGCGGTCGAAGCCGTTGACACGCCACTCGAATTTCGACTTCATGCCCGCCGGGTGGTAGATGTTGTAGTTCCTGCGGTTGTAGGTCTCCTGGAAGCAGACCACGCCGTTCAGACCCGAATGGGTCAGCCGCTCGTAATTCTCGGCTGAAAGCGGCATCACCTCGATCGTCAGGTTGTTAAAGTACGGGCGGCAAATGTGCAGCGCCTGCTCGATGTAGTCGACGCCTGCCGCCCGCGGATTCTCACCCGTGACGATGAGCAGGTTCTCGAACGGACCCAGTTCGCGGATCGCCCGGCACTCCTCCTCGATCTGCTCCGGCGTGAGGATCACGCGCGGAATGGCGTTGTGGCGGTTGAATCCGCAGTAGATGCACGAGTTGGTGCACGAGTTGGTGATGTACATCGGAACGTACATCGAGATCGTCTTGCCGAAACGCTCCTGCGTATAGCGGCGGCTCAGTCGGGCCATCGGCTCCAGATAGGCCTCGGCAGCCGGCGAGACCATCGCCATGAAGTCGTCGAGCGTCGGGTACTCCTTCGCAAGGGCCCGCTCGACATCGGCGGCCGTCTTCGAGAGGATCCGTGCCGTGGTCTCCTCCCAGTCGTATTTGGCTAATTCCTCGGAAAACATCGTACGCACGGTTTTAGTCGAGGAACGAGGTCAGCGGACTGCTTGCTTCGGCATGGCGCGACTGGGCGCCCAGTCCCGATTCATAGGCTTCGCGGCCCGCCTCGACGGCGCGTGCGAAGGCCCGGGCCATCCGTTCGGGATCGCCCGCTACGGCGATGGCCGTGTTGACCAGCACGGCGTCGGCCCCCAGCTCCATGGCTGCGGCGGCGTGCGACGGCGCGCCCAGGCCGGCATCGACCACCACGGGGACGTTGCTCTGTTCGATGATGATCTCGAGCAGTTCGCGCGTCACGAGACCCTTGTTCGTGCCGATCGGCGCCGCAAGCGGCATGACGGTGGCGGCACCGGCCTCCTCGAGGCGCTTGCACAGCACGGGGTCGGCCTGGATGTAGGGCAGCACGACGAAGCCCATCTTGGCCAGCTCCTCCGTGGCGCGGAGCGTTTCGATCGGGTCGGGCAGCAGGTATTTCGGATCGGGGTGGATCTCCAGCTTGATGAAGTTCGTCCCGAAGGCCTCGCGGGCCAGTTGGGCCGCCAGAACGGCCTCCTCGGCGTTGCGCACGCCCGAGGTGTTCGGGAGCAGCTGCACGCCCGGACGGCGGATATGGGCCAGCAGGTCGTCCTGCGGATTGGACATGTCGACCCGTTTCATGGCCACGGTGACCATCTCGGTCTCCGAGGCGGTGATGGCACGCGACATCAACTCGTTGGAGCTGAACTTGCCCGTGCCGACGAACAGACGCGAACGGAACGTCCGTCCGCCGATTACCAATTCGTTCATGATTTGTGTTGTTTTAGAATATCGACGATTTTGCGAGTCTCCTCCGTGGGGTCGGCGGCGCCGAGCAGCGCTCCCGAAAGGGCGATGCCCGTGGCTCCCGTGGCGAGGATCTGCGCAATGTCGGCGGCCGTGATGCCGCCGATGGCCACCACCGGCAGCGTGATGCCCGCCGCGCGGCAGCGTGTGAAGATCTCCCGGTAACCCTCCAGCCCGAGGATGGGGCTCAGATTGCGTTTGGTTTGGGTGAAGCGGAACGGCCCCAGCCCGATGTAGTCGGCACCGGCCGCTGCGGCCCGTTCGATATCCTCGAACGTATTGGCCGTCGCGCCGATGATCGTTCCGGCGGCGAGCAGCGTGCGGGCCTCGCGCGGCGGCATGTCGCTCTTGCCCAGATGGACGCCGTCGGCACCGAGTTCCGTGACCAGGTGCACGCGGTCGTCCAGGAGGAACGTCGCGCCGTACTGGCGGCACAGGCGTCCCACCTCGCGTCCCACGCGCAGGAACTCCTCGTCCGGGGCATCCTTCATGCGGAGCTGCACCCAGCGGCAGCCCCCCTCGAGGACGGCCCGTGTGCCCGAGATTTCGTCGTATCGGTCGTTCCGATGTGTGATGAATTGCAACATGGTTTTTCTATGCGTTTCTGTACTGTTCGATCCGTCGGAGCGTCTGCCGCAACCCCTCGCGGGAGGTGTCGCGCCAGATGCACCCCAGCAGCGCCGCACCTCCGAATCCCACGTCGTGCAGCAGCGGCAGCCGTTCGGGTTCGACGCCGCCCAGTGCCAGCGTCCGCGCATCGATCACCCCCTGCCGCGAGGCCCGGCGCAGCACCTCTTCGTCGAAGGCCGACCGGTAGCCGCTCTTGGAGATGCTGTCGAAAATCGGGCTCAGGAAGCGGTAGTCGGTCGTTGCGGCGCAGGCCGTGAGCTCCCCGAGCGTGTGGCACGAACGGCTCCGCAATCCCGCGAAACCCTTCGGCGCCTCCGGATTGCGGCCGTTGAGGTGGACGCCTCCCAGCCCGTATTCGGCGGCCAGCGGCAGGTGGTCGTGCAGACTCAGACGCGGGTACAACTCCGCGGGCAGCGACTCGATGAGCCGCCGCATGGCGCCCTCCTCCGACGCGGGTTTGCGCAGGTGGAGGCGGTCGATCCCTGCGTCGAGCAGGCGGCCGATCGTCTCCGCCTCGCCCCGGACGAAGTCGGGCGCCGTGATGACGACGATCCGCATCATCCTCCGCAGACGGCTCGGATGATGGTGATCTTCATCCCCTCCTCGAGGGGTTTCGAGGCCCATTCGCTGCGCGGCACCACGCGGTTGTTCACCGCAACGGCAACCCCTTCGGCGGGGATTCCCTCGTGCGCGAGCAGTTCGGCCAGACTCATCGGAGTCTCGACTCCGACCGGCTTGTGATTGATGGTTACTTCCATGATGGATCCCGTAATTTGCAGAAGACGTGCCCGTGAGAAATTACGGTCTATGAACAAGTCCTTTCGTCGGTGTTGCCCGCATCAAGTTCATAGGGTGTGATCTCAGCCTTTGCGTGGAACCTGCCCGCCGGCGGTGTGAATCCCGTGCGGCGTCCGTTTTTCCCGAAGGCACCCCTCTTGTGTCGGACAAATATAGCGAAAAAATCGGTTCCGACGTCTCTGAACGGAAAAAAAACATCTTCAAGGGCGTCGGCCAATCCGTAATTGAGGTTGTAAAATCGGTAATTCATCTACAGCTTTTCCCGAATCTTCTTCCGATCTTTGTATCGGTAAATCGGGCCGGTCTTCGGATCTGTCCGACGGCTGAACGATAACCCGTAAAAACGGCGACCATGAAACGGATATTTGTCTTTGTCTTATTTTTAATACTGGTAACCATGAACAGCGTGCAAGCCCGGAAGAATGACCGGACCTTTGCGCCGAGCGATCGGGTCACCGTCGAGCGTGTCCATTTTCGGACCCGTTTCGGCACGACCTTGGCCGGCGATCTCTACAAACCGAAAAATGCCGTGGGCAAACTGCCTGCCCTGGCTGTCTGCGGCCCCTTCGGCGCCGTCAAGGAGCAGGCCTCGGGGCTCTATGCCCAGACGATGGCCGAACGCGGCTTCGCAGCAGTGGCCTTCGACCCCTCGTTTACCGGTGAAAGTACGGGCGAACCCCGCTACATGGCCTCGCCCGATATCAATACCGAGGATTTCTCGGCGGCCGTTGACTTCCTTGTGCTGCGCGACGACGTCGATCCCGAGCGCATCGGCATCATCGGCATCTGCGGCTGGGGCGGTCTGGCCCTCAATGCCGCCGCCATCGACACCCGCATCAAGGCCACGGTCAGCTCGACGATGTACGACATGAGCCGCGTGACGGCCAACGGCTACTTCGATTCAATGGATGCCGACGGCCGCTACGAACTCCGCCGTCAGCTCAATGCCCAGCGGACCGAAGATGCCCGCACGGGCACTCATGCCCTGGCCGGCGGGGTGGTTGATCCGCTGCCTGCCGATGCCCCGCAGTTCGTCCGGGACTACTACGACTACTACAAGACGCCGCGCGGATACCATTCCCGCTCGTTGAACTCCAACGGCGGCTGGGCCCGTACGTCGGCCCTCTCGTTTCTCAATACGAAGCTGCTCTCCTACAGCGACGAGATCCGCTCGGCGGTGCTGATGATCCACGGCGAAAAGGCCCACTCGCGTTACTTCAGCGAGGATGCCTTCAAACGCCTCAAGGGCGACAACAAGCAGTTGGTGATCATCCCCGGCGCCAGCCACGTCGATCTCTACGACCGGATGGACATTATTCCCTTTGACCGCATCGAGCGTTTCTTCCGCGATAATCTCCGATAACAATGACACTCGAAGCCTTTCTTGCACATGTGGCCGCACGCCGGTCGCTCGATACGCCCGAGATCGCGGCCTTGATGAACGAGATGAACGACCGTGCGCGCCGCATCACCTGTGCGATCAATGGTGCCTACCACACGCAGGAGGAGCTGCGCGAGTGGATGGGCCGGCTGTTCGGTCGGCCGGTCGATCCCACGTTCCGCCTCTTCCCTCCCTTCTACACCGATTTCGGTCGCAATATCCACCTGGGCCGCAACGTCTTCATCAATGCCGGCTGCCACTTTCAGGACCATGGCGGTGTCTGGCTGGGTGACGGTGTGCTGGTGGGTCACAACGTCGTCTTCGCGACGCTGAACCATCGTCTCGATCCGGCGCATCGGGCCGAAATGATCCCGGCACCGATCATCGTGGGACGCAACGTCTGGATCGGCTCGAACGCCACGATCCTCCAGGGGGTAACGATCGGCGACGGAGCCGTCGTGGCGGCCGGAGCCGTCGTGACGCGGGACGTCGAGCCGAATACCATCGTCGGCGGAGCCCCGGCCCGCCGGATCCGCCGCATCGAGGTCGGCGAGGCGCCCGAACGGCGATAAACCGGATATCGGGGCCGTCGGCGAGTGGTGAAGACGCCTGCTGCCGAATCCCGAATGTTATTATATATGTGTTGAGCCATGAAAAAACAGATGTGGTTGATGTTGCTTTTCGTTTGGGTTTGCAGCGGAGCTGCGGCCTGCAATCCCGATGAATCGGGACCGCTTCCCGGAGGATCGGGCACGGTCCAGAATCCCGGAACGGGGTCGGATGAGCCGCAGACACCGGATGAGCCGCAGACACCGGATGAGCCGCAGACGCCGGATGAGCCGCAGACGCCGGACGAGCCGCAGACGCCGGACGAGCCGCAGACGCCGGACGAACCGGAACAACCCGAAGACGAAAACGATCAGAACGGACAAACCATGAAAATCAATGTGACGATCGGCAGCCGCCGGTATGTTGCCACACTCGAGGACAATGCCGCAGCGCGAGCCTTCTTCGCCCTGTTGCCTCTGGAGATCGACATGACGGAGTTGAACGGCAACGAGAAGTATTGTGACCTGCCGCAGAGCCTGCCGACGGCGACCTTTCGTCCCGGAACCATTCGTACGGGCGATCTGCTGCTGTGGGGCAGTTCGACGGTGGTGCTCTTCTACGAGACCTTCTCCTCGTCGTACAGTTACACCCGGCTGGGGCGTCTGGACGATCCTTCGGAGCTGGCCGCAGCCGTTGGTGGCGGCAGCGCCCGCGTGACCTTCGCCCGGTAGGAAAGGATCAGACCATATCGTCGCCCGCCTTGGTGAACTTCACGCGGATGGTCTTGTGGAAGGGGATGAAGCGCGAAATGACCGCGATGACCAGCGAGACGACAAACAACCAGCCGAGAATCTCCTTCAGCGCCAGCAGCAGACTCTGCTGCTGAAGGGTCGTGTGCAACGAACCGGTGGCCAGCTGTACCGCTTCGTTGTAGCTGTGGCCCTGGGCCAGCGACGCGTTCAGCGACGAGGTGTAGCGTTCGGCGGCCAGCGGATCGGTCATCGTGATGTCGGCGGCCAGCGAACTGAAATAACGCTGTTGCAGCCGGTAGAGCGTGTTGCTGTAGAACGACGTGGCCAGGATCGGCGCCAGCACCGATCGGCTGGCAATCAGGAAGAAGGCGTTGTAGATCAGGTAGCGTTCGTCCAGCTCCTCGACGGCAAACAGCGCAAAGGCGATGATCAGCACCAGCATGCCCGTGCCGCGGATGAAGATCGGGATGAAGAGGCTCTCGTAGGTGCTGTCGGGCGAGATCCCGAAGTAGAGCATCCCGAAGAAGAGCGCAAAGCAGGCCATGCCCCCGGCGATGAGGAAGCGGAAGCGCCACTGCTGCCAGCGAAACCACCAGAAACAGATGAACGCCCCGAGGATGTAGCCCGGCAGCAGGTAGATGTAGAGCGTGTAGGTGCGAGTGGCGTCGACCTGCAGGATGGTGGTCATGTAGTTGGTCAGCAACGTGGTCGAGGTGCTGAAGAACATCACCAGCATCATGTAGAGGTAGCCCACGATGGCCTTGGGCTGGTAGAGCGGCGCCAGATTGACGTAGGGCTTGCGGGCGTGCCACTGCGTCCAGAGGAAGTAGGCGATCAGCATCGGCGCAACCACGATGTAGAGGCAGATGCGCGGCGAAGAGAGCCAGTCGAGCAGTTTGCCGTAGTTGAGGGCGTACATCAACATCAGTATTCCGGCGGAGATGACCAGCATTTCGCGAAGGTGCAGTTCGCGCAGCGGCAGCGGACGGTTGGGCCGGTCGTGGCGGTAGCAGACGGCCACGATGAGCAGCGCCACGAGCAGCAACAGCATCATGAAGTAATACATGTACTTCCAGTCGTAGCGGTAGGCCAGTTCGGCCGTGATGATCATCGACAACTGGCCGAAGCCGAAGACCACCGGATAGAAGTAGGCGTAGAACTCGCTGCGGACATCCTTCGGACTGAAGATCTTCTTGATGCGGCGGATGCACCACATCATCAGGAAACCCTTCAGGAAGCCGATGAAGAAGCTGCAGACAATCAGCGTGTCGGCGCTCTGCGAGCGGGCGCAGATCCAGCTCAGCACGAACTGCAGCGCCAGGTCGACCAACAGCAACGCCTTTGACGAGAAGGCGGCGTGAACCTTCGGAACCAGCGGATAGGCGATGCACATGCCGGCCGACGTGGCATAGAAACCCATCGTGATGTCCTCGGTATTGGTCCCCAGCGTGTTCGAGACCTCGAGCATGCTGCCCGTATAGGAGCCGTTGAGCATCGTCACGGGCAGCAGCACCGTGAAGAGGCTGACCACCCCCAGCCAGTCGGGAACCCACCGTCGGACGGGCAGTTCGAGTTCGGCGGTCGTCATCATCGGCGCACGGCTTCGGTTTCGACCATCATGCCGGCACGCAGCTGGCCCATCTCCTCCTGCGAAATGTCAACCAGGTCGATGCGCACCGGGATGCGCTGCTGCACCTTGACGAAGTTGCCGGCCGAGTTGTCGGTCGGCACGAGCGAGTATTTCGATCCCGTGGCCTCGGAGATCGCCGTGACGCGGCCCCGGAACGTGCGGCCCGGAAAGGCATCGACCTTGACGATCACCTCCTGTCCGATGAAGATATGGGCGATCTGCGTCTCCTTGTAGTTGGCCGTGATGTACTTGTCCTGGTTGCGCACCATGTAGGAGATCGTCTGCCCGGCCTGCACGAACTGGCCCGGTTCGAGCGTACGGCGTCCGATGTAGCCGTCGTAGGGGGCCGTGAGGGCCGTGTAGCTCAGATTGAGCCGCGCCATGTCGAGGTCGGCCTCGCAGCGCAGAATGTTGGCCTCGGCGCTGACCGTGCGCTTGCTCGCCTCGGAGTACTGCGAGACGGCCGCCTCCTTCTGCGCCACGAGCGCCTGGTAGCGGGCCTGCGCCGCGTCGTACGACGCCTTGGCCTGTTCGTACTGCTGGCCCGGGACCGATTCATCGCGCATCAGCCGTTCGAAACGCTGGAAGTCCTGCTCCGTCTGCCAGAGTTTGGCCTTCGCCTCGGCGATGTTCGCATCCTGCACCGCGACGTTCGTCCGCGACGTCTCGATCCCCGAATGGATCACCTCCTGCGTGCCGTGGGCGTCGAGCAGCGCCGCCTCGGCCTCCTTGACCCGGATGCGGTATTCGCGGTCGTCGAGCACCAGCAGCGTGTCGCCCTTGTGGACGAACTGGTGCTCGGTGAAGCGCACCTCGCGGATGTAGCCCGCCACGCGGATGTTGATCGGCGCCACGTACTGGTCGATCGAGGCGTCGTTCGTCACCACGTAGTTCTTGTGGCGCCGGAAATAGTCGGCCGTTACCCACAGTCCCGATCCTGCCAGCAGGATGCAGACGACGTTCAACACGATGTTGCGGTGGCGTTGCTTGCGAAGCTCGTCGCGTTTCTTACTCCAGTCTCCCATGCTTTCCTAACCTTTTTCCTTTCGTTTGTTCTTCGTTTCGTCATCCGTCCGCCGCACTCGTTCCGTGCGGGGACCCCCCCCCTTGGGCCGGGCCTGCGGAGTCGGTGTCTCCGGGCCGCTTCGGCCGCCTCCCGGAGGGATTCGTGTGCGGGCATTCGGGGCTTCGTCCCTCCGGCGAAGGCCCCTCCATCGGTCAATTACAGCCGCCCGATGGCCCGCTGCAGTTCGTAGTATGTGTAGATCACCCGCGTGCGGGCCGCCGTGAGCTGCAACTCCACGTCCAGCCGCACGCTGTTCGCATCGAGCAGGTCCGTCAGAATGGCCAGCTGGTTCATGTAGCGGTTCTGCATGATGCGGTAGTTCTCCTGGGCCTGACGCGCCGAGAGCTGCAGCGCCTCGACCTGCTGCACGGCCTCGCGGTGACGCAGGAAGGCCGTGCGGACCTTCACGCGGATGCGCTGCATCTGCTGCTCCTCGGCGTTGCGGCGTACATCGACCGCCACGCGGCTCTCGCGCACCTTGTGGCGGCCCTTGTAGAGTGCCGAGAGCGGTACGGAAACCGACAGACCGACGTTCCATGTGTTGTTGTAGAGATCCTCCATCGTGCGGGCAATGGGCCGTGCCAGCGTGTTCGAGGCGTAGAGCGAGAGGTCGGGACGCAGCGCCGAGCGGGCCAGATCGACATCCGTACGGGCCATTTCGGTCTGCATGCGCAGCTGCTTCATCGTCGGATCCTCGGCGCAGGCCTCCTCGACGTAGTGGTCGTAGTCGTCCATCGTGATGGCGCGGTAGAGCAGCGTCGTGTCGGGAACGATCAGCCGGCTCTCGTCGATCCCCAGCAGGATGTCCAGCTGCTGCGACACGAGGGCGATGTCGTTGTCGGTCTGCTGCAGTGACAGGCGGTCGTTGGTCAGCTGCATCTCGCTGCGCAGCACGTCGTTGTTCGTGATGAGCCCCTCCTCCTTCATGCGGCGGATGTCGTGCAGGCGTCGCTCCGACTCCTCGATGTTGCGCGACAGCACCTCCTGCTCGCGGTAGAGGCTGAAGAGCTGCATGTACTGGCCGAGCAGATTCAGCTTCAGGTCGGCGGCGTCGGTTTGGCTCTTCAGGGCGGCCAGCGTGCGTTCCATGCCGGCACGACGGATCGTGTGGCGCAGTTTGCCGCCCCGGTAGAGCGGTTGCGAAAAGTCGACGGCGTAGTTCTGCGACCAGTCGGGCGAATCGGGGCGGTAGGGCTCCCGCAGCCCTTGGCGGAAGATCACCGGCTGTCCGGCAAAGCCGCCGCGCAACCCGACCGCAAGGTCGGGCAGCCGGTTGGCCCGGGCCTCCTCTTCGCGGATCCGGGCGGCATCCTCCTCCAGTGCGTCGGCCTGCAGGGTGAGGCTCTGCTGAACGCCCAGTTCGAAGAGCCGGGCCACCGGCAGAAAGAGCGTGTCGCTCTGCGCGGCGGCCGGTTGCAGCCCGGCGGTCGCTCCCAGTGCAAGGAGAAGAAGGTTCCTATATGCTTTCCAGTTCATGCTGTATGCGGGTTAGATCCGACGTCATGACGCGGAGACATTCCGGCCCGATGCTCTGTTCGAAGCGGGCGTAGAGGTCGTTCAGGATCGGCAGGATGCCGAGCCAGAAGCGTTCGCCTTCGGGCGAGAGGTAGACGCGTTTGTTGCGTCGGTCGGAGGGCTCCGCCCGGCGTTCGATATAGCCGCGTTTCTCGAGGGTGTTCATCAGGCTGCTCAGACTGGCCTTGCTCCGGGCCGTGCGTTCGGCCAGAATCTGCTGCGTCGAGCCCTCCTCGCGCCACAGGCAGCTCATCACCTGCAGCATCTCGAACGTTACGCTGATGCCGTGGCGTTTCAGCGTGCGTTGAAGGCACTGGCGGAAGGCGATCCGCATCCGCACGATCTGTAGTTGAAATTCCCGAAAATCGTTGCCTCCGTTGGTCATGATCCTTGATTCCGGCCGCAAAGATAGTTCATTTTGTGCGACAGTCAAAATTTTGACTATCCCCATCTCCTTGTCCGGCTCTTGTCTTTGGCGCGCGCCGCACTTGCTGTCAGGGAGTTTCGGGCAGTGCGATTTTTTTTCGAACGGCCTCACTGCCGGGACCGCCGCAGCCGGAGTCTTCATCCGCGAAACCTTCCGGGCCGTTCAAGCAAAGAGCCGCCCCGTAAAAAGGGAGCGGCTCTTGCCATTCCGGTTTTTCAGATCCTATTTGGCAAAGATCTCATCCATGCGTTGAGCGAGTTTCTCGCCGCGCAGGTCGAGGCCGATGATCGTGCCATCACGGTCGATGATGAACATGCGCGGAATGGCCTGTACGCTGTATGTCTTCGCTACGTCGCAGTCGAAGGTCTTCAGCGAGGAGACCTGAATCCAGGGCAGCTGCTCCTCCTCGATCGCCTTGAGCCAGTTTTCGCGTTTGTTGTCGAGCGAGATGCCCACAACCTCCAGTCCGTCGGCGTGGTGCTTTTCGTAGATCTTCTTCACGTTGGGCAGCTCGCCGCGGCAGGGTGCGCACCACGAAGCCCAGAAGTCGAGCAGCACGACCTTGCCGCGCAGGTCCGAAAGGCGGAGTTCACCGCCGTCGACCGTCGGGAGCGTGAAATCCGGGGCCTTGGCGCCGATGTTGACCGCCTTCAGACGGGCGATCTTGTCGGCCAGATTGCGGCCCAGATGGCTCTGCTTGACGCTGTCGGTCAGCGTGTTAAACAGACTGTCGATCGTCTTGATCGGGTAGCGGGGCACCATGAAGTCGCTGATCATGTAGGTGATCATCCGGCAGTTGCGGGCCGAGTCGATCAAAGCGAAGAGCGTCTTGTTGAAGTCCTCACGCGCTTTCTTGGAGCTGGCCTTTGCCTCCTCATCCTTGGCGGTTCCTTCACCCAGTTCGACGAACATGTTCATCAGTTCGATCGAGAACTGCTGGTCGATGAGGGGCTGTTCGGGACTGCCCTTGACCGTTACGTCGATACCCGAGGGGTTGAAGGGGTTGCCCTCCTCCTGCTTGACCGTCAGTGTGACGGGCGTTCCGTCGAGGAAGATCTCCTTCGTCCGGCGCTCCTTGTAATCGGAGCCCTGCTTGCCGAAGAGCAGCGTGGCCTTTTGAGCATAGTCCAGCTCTCCCTGGAGATGGAAGAGCTTGTCGTCGCCGACCTTTGCCGAATCGACGGCCTGTGGGAAATCATCGCTGACGAGACGTACCCATTGTCCGACCCCTTCATCCCAGTTGCCCTGGATGTCGTAAGCGATCTGTTCGCCGTTTTTGTTTCCGTCCGAGCAGGCTGCGAACCCTGCAGCGAGCAGCATTCCGATAAAGATTTTTTTCATATCCGGTCTTTTTGATGTGTTCGGAGCGAGTTGGCCCGCTCCGAACGCGTTGTTTTCGATTACTGAGCGTCGGCGAAAATTTCGTCCATCTTTTTGGCGAGTTCCTCACCGCGCAGATCCTGGGCGATGATCTTGCCGTTGCGGTCGAGGATGTACATGCGCGGAATGGCCGTGACGTTGAACTGCTTGGCTACGGGGCAGTCCCAGCCCTTGAGCGAGGAGACATGCTTCCAGCTCAGGCCGTGCTTTTTGATGGCATCCACCCATTTGTCGTAGTCGCCCTCCTTGTCGAGCGATACGCCCAGCACCTCGAGCCCCTTGTCGTGGTATTTCTCGTAGATTTTCTTCACGTTGGGAGCTTCGGCCAGGCAGGGTGCACACCACGAGGCCCAGAAGTCGAGCAGAACCACATTCCCGCGCAGCGAGTAGAGCGAGAGCGAATCGCCGTCGGGGGTCGGGAGCGTGAAGTCATCGGGCGTGCCGCCGACGTTGAACTTGCTGTTCAGCTCGATGTCGTTGAGAAGCATCTTGCCCTCGGCCGACTCCTTGACGGCCGGCGTCAGCGAGTCGTACCAGCGTTGGGCTTCGGTGAACGAACGGGCCTTGAGCACGAAGTCGCGGATGAAGAAGGTCGATGAACGGAAGTTGCCCGTCGAGTCGAGGAATTTCTCCATGCTCTGCTCAAAGGCATCCTCCATCTGAGTCTTGACGTTGAGCACCGAGTCGAGCGAGAGCCCCTTCTCCTGGGCATTCATCAGCATGAACATGCCGCCCAGCGAGATGAATGCGTTCCCCGACTCCAGGTCGCGTCCCGTGAGGAAGACGGCAGTTTCGGGATCGGGGTCGACCAGCTTCATGTGCTGTACCTTGACATCGACACTATCGATTTCGCCGGCTTTGAGTTCGCGGCGCGTTTCGTTCCAGATTTTCACCTCGATCGGGCGTCCCGAGCGGTAGAGAAGCAGTTCGGTGCGTGCTTCGGGGCTTACCAGGACGGCGGGAGTCATCGTCTCCGGAGCCGGACCCTTGAGCGCAAAGGTGTTGTCGGATTTCACCACCGCCGAGTCAATGACCACGAGCTGTTTGGGATCGTTGCCCGTCTTGAGGTAGACGGTCTGTCCTGCGCCGTCTTCCCAGGTTCCACGGATCGTGTACTTGTCTGCCGACGAGCAGGCGGCCAGTGCGAGTATCGCACCGCAAAGAAGAAGTCTGTTGTTTTTCATATACGTTGTATGAATGAAGGTGTTGCTGAGTTTGGTTCGGGGCCGTTGTAAAGCCGGATCGCGCAGTGTGTGGCGATCCCGGCTTTCAGGCTGAACGGCCTGTCAATATAACGATTTTTTCAGTACGTCAGGCCCCCCCCCTTCGAAAAATACCGGAGAGTGGCTCAAGGCCACTTCCCGGCATTGTGTTGCAAGGGTTATTGTGCGATACTCTTCAGTTCGTAGTTGAAGTTCTCCAGGAAGTACTCCTTGACGAGCTGTACCTTTTGTTTCACAAGAGGATACTTCGCGCAGAGATCGTCCATGTAGGCTGCGGGTTTGAGCAGGATGAAGGCGGCATAGGTCGCGAAGTCCATCGCGGCCGTGTAGCCCGAGTCGTACCAGCGTGAATAACCCATCGTCACTCGTTCCTGCACCTCCGCGCCATCGCGGTAGGCAATGGATGAGAGACCCACGTAGGGCGGATCGAGCAGTCCCCAGTCATACTGGTAGCCTCCCTCTTTTCCGGTATCACCTCCCTGGATGCACCACCAGCCCCACAGTCGGCTGGCGGCGTAATTGGTCGGATAGGCAGTGCCGGAAATGTCGGCGACGTTGATCAGCGCGGCCTTGTTGAAATCAGTCGGAGTCGGGGCATTGTTGAGCATGGTCTCGAAGATCGCCTCGATCCAGCGCAGTTGCAACAACTCCATATCGGCCTCCGCCCACTTTGAACCGGCATAACCGAGGGCTACGCCCAGCGTTTTGACCTCCATCGGAAGCAGAGCGGTGAGGTCCTCGTCATCGTAAAGATAGGCAGACGTATAGGTCCTTTTGCTGTATTGGTCCTGAATTTCATTGCAGATGAACAGGTGTGCGAACGACTGTTTGACGATCTCGATGGGCAGCACCTTGAGCGCCTTCTCCTCAAAGGCGGTGAGGAACTCGGCCATGCAGTCCATATCGTCGACCTCGGTGTAGTTGACACTCGAAGTGGAGGTGAGTTCGTAGATGTAGTCGTCGGTTTTGAAATCCCAATGACAGTGCAGACCATAGGTGTCGTAGATATGCCGGGCCTGTTTGCCGGCATTCGTCGAGGTATCGAATACCGGCTTCTCGGGCATCGTTACCGATCCGTCCGGGTCGCTGCGGTCGCAGCCGGCCGCCGTTACACAGAGCAGTGCGGCGACGAAAATGGGAAGGTATTGTTTCATGTTCATGATCAATTCGTGTTTGCGTGGTCGATTAGTTGGATGCTATCGGGGTGCGAATCGGACGGTTGTTGGGCGTGAGTCCCGGATCGAAGTCACGCTCCTTCTTCGGGAAGTTGAGCGTGAAGGCGGGGTCATGGTCGGCGATTTCGTAGGTCTCGCCCGTGACGCCCCACACCCGGGTGAAGCCCTTCTGACCGCAGCGGCGCATATCCCACCAGCGGTGCAGCTCCTCAAAGCAGAGCTCCTTGCGGCGCTCGGTCCAGATCCGTTCGACGAGTTCCTGGTCGGTGGCGAAATCGGCCTCGGTGAGCGGGGTGTAGTCGACGATGCGCGTCTTGAGCAGGGCATTCAGGTAATCCAGTGCGCGGCTCTTGTCCGGATTGGCCTTGCGGGCATAGGCCTCGGCCAGCGTCAGGTAGGCTTCTGCGTTGCGCATTCCCATCGGGAAACCGGTCATTCCGGCGTAGCTGTTGTACTTGCAGGGGGAATAGACGTATGTGCTCGACATGTAACCGTATATGGCCCAAAAATCATCCGGGTCGGGATCGGCGAAGGAGAAGGCCATGCGGACATCCTTGTCGCGGTCATAGAGTTGGATCAGACCTGAATCTTCGGTATTCGATACGGTGAACGACATCGAGGTAAGCATAGCGTCCGTGAGCAGATACTTCATGGTCTGCGTCGAACTCTGCGAGAAGGTCCAGAGGATCTCGTCGGGATTGAGATTCGTGTTAAGGATTCCTTCGCTGGAGTACATGCCGGGGTCGAGATAGGTTTCGATGTCGATCTTGCCCACCATGTCGAAGAGCGTCGGGGCCAGTTCGAGCAGCTTCTCGGCATAGGTGATGGCCTCTTCATAGTTTTCCATGAAGAGTGCTACGCGCGAGGCGAGCAGCAGGGCTGCCTTGTAGTTGATCTCGTAGACTCCGGCTTCATAACCATCGAGACATTCGACCGCCGTCGTAATGTCCGTATGGATCTGTCCCCAGACCTCCTCGACGGTTTTGCGCGGGTAGGAGCCCGGAGTTGCGGTTGCCGTCAGCGACATCGGAACACAGGGATCGCTGCCCTGAGCTTCGTTGTAGGCCGGACCGTAAAGGTTGGCCAGGTAAAAGAAGGCCATCGCACGCTGGAATGAGGCCTGACCCTTGAGAATCCTTTTTTCCGTATCGGATCCTTCCATGTCGTCGAGCATCTCAAGACAGATCGTACCCGGAAGCGCCTGGTTGTAGAGGTAAGCGTAGAGGTCGTCGGTGAACTGGTCGCTTTCGATCTCGGCCTGCCAGAGAAAGATCTGCTTGTACTTCTCCATGTATGAGGAGATCTTCGTGGGGTCGTCGGCATACTCGTAAGGACCGGTAGCCATATCGTCGGTCAGGAAATGAACCCACGCAGCCGTGGTCTGCAAGTTTTTGAAGTAGCCGTCACCCTGCAGCAGCTCCTTGTATTGTGTCACGGTCTTCGGAATGACAAGATCCTGGGCCTCCTGTGTCAGAAAGTCCCCGCATCCGGTCAGGGTTGCCAATGCAAATCCGAATGTCAGTATGTTGATTCCTTTTTTCATCGTGTATTCAGCTTTAGAAAGTCAGACTTACGTTGAGCGTGTAGGTTCTCGGCGTCGGAACGGCTGCATAACCGCTCTCGGGGTCCATGCCGCCCCATGCCTTGTCGGCTATGAAGAAGAGGTTGGTGGCCTGCAGGCTGATCATGGCCGACTCGATGCCCCACGAACGAAGTTTATGCGTCGGAACGTAGTAGCTCAGACCGAGGCTGCGCATACGCAGAACGTTGGTTTTGGCGATGCGGGCCGTCGAGTAGTCGTACATGTTGTTGCCTTCGATGACATCGCGGTCGGAGAGAATCCCGTCACGCCGCGGCAGGTCCTGGTAGTTGTCGTAGTTGTAGAGAACGGGGATGTTGGTGTGCAGCTCGTCGCCCGGCTGGCGCCAGCGCGTGATGAACTCCTTGCGCATGTTCTGTGCGGGATCGTAGGCATTGTAAGCATCGGTGTAGATGCCCGGCAGACGGCCTACGGCTCCGGCCGAGTAGGTGAACGATGCCGACAGACGCAGGCTCTTCCAGCGCAGCGTGAAATCGAAACCTCCGTAGTGGGGCGGATCCATCACACCCGACTCGACGAGCTCGATCTCATCCTCGTAAAGGCTGTAGTTGGGAACCTCCTTTTCGCCCGATTCGCTCTTGTCGTCGGGAATCATGCCGGTAGCGTTGCCGTTCTTGTCGTAGAAGACCGGGTAACCCGTATCGTGGTTGAGTCCGGCGAAGTTGTAGGAGTAGAGCGTGCCGAGCGGTTTGCCCTCGATCAGGGCCGTACCGGAGATCTTCGACGTGTTGTTGACCACGGCGCTGCTGTTGGCCTTGATCAGTTTGTTGCGGTTGTACGAGTAGTTGACGTTGAGGTAGAGATCCCAGTTGTTGGTGTGGAGCGGGTGGAAGCCCAGGGCCACCTCGACACCGGCGTTATCGACGACACCCGAGTTGATCTTGAGTTCTGAGCGGCCCGTGGCCGAGGAGACTTGAGTCGTGGCGATCATGTCGGTACCGTGCTTCTTGTAGGCGTCGATCGTACCGGTTACCAGGTCGCCCAGGAAGGCGAAATCGAGACCGACGTTGTACGACTGGGTCTTTTCCCAACGCAGGTCGGCATTCGGCAGCAGCGATACGTGGGACTGGTTGAGACCCGTGGTGGCATCGGTCGAGCCGATCTGGATCACGAGGCTCGGCGAAGTGTTCTGGTCAACATTTCCCTGTACACCGTATGAGGCACGTATGGCGAGCTGCGAGAGTGCCTTGCTCTCCCGGAGCCAGGGTTCGTTCGACAGGGTGTATTTGCCGGCTACCGACCACACGGGCAGGAAGCGATACTTGGGGTTCTCACCGAAGGAGTTTGAACCGTCCATACGGATGTTGCCGTTGATCGTCCACTTGTCCATATAGGAGTAGGAGGCGCTGCCCAGCCACGATACGTAGTGGGTCGTACGGTCGGTGAGTGTGGGATTGTACTGGCCGTTCCGTGCATTCTCGATGTACTTGTCCGTGAAGACCGGCTCGATGGCCAGACCTCGCTCGGGCTGCCAGCCGTACCAGATGGACGATGATCCGGTAGTCGGAATGCTGCGGATTTCGGAGGTGACGAAGGCGCTGATCGTGTGCTTCTCCTTGAGCTGCGTGTTGTAGCGCAGCGTATTACGCAGCGTGTAGCTGGTATTGGTATTGTATGAGGCCGAGAGGATACCGCCCTGCGGGATGGGAGATTCCTGATACCAGTCTTGCGAGGTGTAATCACCCGTCAGATAGGGGAAGTCGAGGTTCCAGCCGCGCATCTTGGCGATATAGGTCGAGGCGTCGGTGGCGTAGTCGAACCGCTTGCTGTTGTCGTGAACCATCGAGGCGAGCAACTCGTAGCGCAGACCCTTGATGAACTCGTACTGGAGGTTGAGCTGGAGGTTGAGGTTGGCAACCTCGCCTCGGGCTCCCGTTTCGTTGAGTTCGTTGAGGATATTGTATTTCGGATACTCTTTGATGGACGATCCGTTGGCGCTTATTGAGTTGTAGCCGGCCAATTTGTAATAGTAGTACGAACCGTCGTCATTGTAGGCCGGGATGGTGCGGGCCGTATTCTGGGCGTATGTGTTGGGGTTGACTCCGGCCATCGTACTGTAACCCTTGTTCTTGTTCTGGTAGCCGGAGATACTGATGCCCATGTAGAGCTTCTTGGTGAGCCACGAGTTGAGTTTCATGTTGGCCGAGAAACGCTCCGATCCACCCTTGATAGCGGTCGTCGGGGTGTTGTTGTATCCCACCGAAGCGTAATAGTAGGTTTGCTCCGAACCGCCGGTAAGGCTCACCGTGTGGTTGTGGCTGAACGCGTCGCGGAACACCAGGTCGTACCAGTCGGTGTTGCGCGAAGCCATCTTGCTAACCTCGGAAGCAAACTGGTCGTAGGTCAGGCCGTGGTTCATGTATTTCATGTAGAGGGCCTCGTAGCCGATATCGTCCGGCAAGCGCGAGTACTCGAAGTGGTCGGCGAGCATCTCCTGCGAGAGGGTGATGCGTTCGGCGGCGTTCATCACGTCGAGCTGTCGGTAGGAGGGGCGTTCGTTGAGGGTGAACGAGCCGTCGTAACGTACCTTCGTGCGACCGGCCTCGCCGCGCTTGGTCGTCACGACGATGACGCCGTTGGCAGCCTGCACGCCGTAGAGGGCCGTGGCCGAGGCATCCTTCAGAACGGTGATCGACTCGATATCCGAGGGGTTAACGCCGGCGATGGCGTTACCGATCAGGTAGGCGGCATCGTCGCCCGTGAGGTCCTGATAGTTGACCTGCACGGGGTCGTCGAGGATGATACCGTCGAGCACCCAGATCGGAGACTTGTTGCCCAGGATGGATGAAGTTCCGCGAATACGGATTTTGGGGGTGGCGCTGGGCTCGCCCGAAGTCTGGATGACGTTCACGCCCGAAATCTGTCCGGCGAGCATCTGGTTGACCGAGAAGGATGCGCCGAGTTTGATCTCATCCATCTTGACCTGCTTGACGGCGCCGGCCACCTGGTGTTTCGAGATCTCCTGATAACCGGTGACGATTACTTCGTCGATTTCCGTATCGTTTTCGAGTGTGATATCGAAACGCATCTGTGCACCGACAGGCAGCTCCTTGCTTTTCATGCCGACGAATCCTACCTGAAGGACATCGTCGCTTTCGATGTTGGTCAGCAGGAAGAAACCTTTCGAATCGGTTGTTGTACCGATGTGAGCATGTTTCGAGCTGACGATTGTAGCACCGACAATGGGATTTCCACTGGTGTCGGAGACTGTGCCCGATACGGTGTGGGCCCTCTCATTGGAAGTTTGCGCTGTGGCGGGGATTGCCCACAGATTGATGGCCAGCAGCACGCAGAAACACAGCGTACGGGCGATCAGTGTGGGGCATTTAGCAAATATCCCCCCCCCCTCTCAGAGTGCCGGAAAACAGTGATACGTAGAGTTTTTTCATAGAGAGAGTATTTAAGTGAAACAAAAGGTTTGTCCTTGTATACTTACTTATATATGCGAAAAAACGGCAATTCCGAATACGTGACCGGGCAGGGGAGGTGCGGCTTGGAATAGGGGTTGTCAGTACAGGTTTTTACAAATATAGTAAAAAATCTGTAAAATATTCTGTTCGGTGAAAATAATTAATGGAAAAAGGTGTGGCGGGATTATCGTGAATGGTTAGTTTTGGTTTATAAATGGAAGCAAAATGAATTTTTTGATATGCAGAATGTAACTTAAAACGGTAATTTTGTTTTATAATGCTAATATTGAAATTTTTTATAATAATTCTCGCTCCGAAGGTTTCACAACTCTTTCGGGCGGAAGAGGAGCCGGCTTGACCGGGGGGGGGGAAATTGTGTGGGCCGGACATGATTCGCCTTCGGTCTTCGGCCTGTTTTATGAAAAATCTCACAATACCGAAGTATTGTGAGATTGGTATGATTTCAGCTTGGTTAGAGGCGATGCCGTTGATGTTATCCCGGTCCCCGTTGATGTCCTTCCGGCCCCCGTTGATGTCCTTCCGATCCCGTGGATATCATTTCGACCCCGTGGATATCATTCCGGCCCCCGTGGATGTCATTCCGACCCCGTGGATGAATTCCGGGCCAGTCGTTTTTCAAGGTTCCAGCCGGCCCTTCCCCGATTTGTATGGTTCCTGTTGAACGGATGACTACTTTTCGTTGGAGCCCTTCTTGTCGGGAATCGGATAGGGCAGATTGGCCGCCTGGTCGCCCATCTGCTCCAGATAGGCGTCATACATGTCGAGGATCCACGCATCGTTCTCCTCGGCCTCCTTCTTGTGAACCTTGCCCTCGGGGCCCTTGAACCACTTCTTGCAGAAATCCTGCAGACCCGGATAGCGGTCCTTCATCATTACCGAGTTGACCAGCATGTAGGGATAGACAATCCCCTCAGGGTCGTTGTGGAAGCGGATGCCGTAGTTGGTCTGGAGCGAGCGGCCCATGTTGTTCCGTCCCGATGCGACCCAGATTTTCCACCAGTAGGTCGTGGCGTTTTTGCCCACTTTGTTGACGCAGAAGAGCATCTGCATGGTGTGGTAGCGGTTGGTTAAGTTGGGGCTGGCAAGCGGGTGCGACTCCCAGCGCACGCCGTCGGGATGGCTCGTCGTGGTCTCCACGTAGTCGATGCTTACGACATCGTCGGCCGTATATTTGATCGGCTCCTTGCTATCGGGCGTTTTTGTAACTTTGAACGAGTAGTTCTCCTTCTTGAAACGTGAATTCTCGGCGTACCAGCCGCGATGGACATAGCAGTCGACCTTTTCGCCCGACTTGAGGGTGACGATCACGTGGCTCGACTCGGCATCTTCGGGGGCCTTGGCTTCGGCTGGGGAGATCATACCGATGGTGGTTAATGCAGCAAGTGCACAGAGGAAAAAGTGTTTCATGACTATCTTAGGTTAGTGACTGAATTTTCAATGAGTTGCAGGTTGATACGCCTCAAGCGTCAGAATGATCTTGCTGCGGTCAGAGGTATTGGACTGGAGAATCTCCGTGGCCAGTTCGGGATCATCGGCCACATAGGCGGCTACCGATTCGCGGAAGCGGTCCTTGCCCCGGCGGCTGGCCGATCCGGCGTCATAGAACTCCTCTTCGCCCGCCTTGCGCAGGTAGTAGGCCGTGCGCGAACGGCTCAGATAGCGATACTTGATCAGCACCTCGATGCCGCCGTTCGAATCGACGCCGTATCCCTTCTGGGCGAAGATGCCGACGCAGATATGCGGCGTCTCGAAATAGACCCACAGCCAGCCGACTTTTCCTGCGGGGATAAACTTCTGTGGATGTTCAGGTGCCGTGGCGTGCCAGCAGACGATCGAGTCGATCTCCTCGTAACGGTAGACCTCCTTGCTCTTGTCCTTGTAGAAAGCCCGGCGCAGCAGTTTGACGTCCTGCGCGTGTTTGGGGAGTTCGATGCGGTCTTTTTCGCCGCATTCGATTATGCGCCCGTTCTTGAGGTAGATGCGCCCCTGAACGGTCGAGGCAGCGTGTGCCCCGGAGACGGCCAGGACGCACAGCAGCATCAGCAGTGTGATACGAAAGATTCGTGAATGCATGTTGAGGAGATTTGGTGGGTTCAGAATATTATAGTATAATTCACTAATTTACAGTGGCTTGATGTACGGTTTTCTTGTCCGGTCACAAATCAGTCACAAATCACTGCTGTTATTTGACAGGGGTTTGTCTGCATTAGACTCGATGTAAAATTATATTATTTTTCTTAAATGTGCAATTTAATTTGTGACTTACGAATATGTTTATTCCAGCGTGATTTTCCCAAATCTTAATTCTGTTTTCAGCATTTCATATACATAGGCCGAACTGTAAATATTTGTTAAAGAACATATTGTCCAAGTTTTAGCATGATTTTATCTTTGCCAATAGATCGGAAGAATAAAAAGCCAGTCGAGCAGGATTCATGGACAATAAGAACGACCGTCTATATTTCAGGGGCGGACGTTTTTTCCTAAACAGAGGTAATGTTTCCGATTTAAATCCTTGTTTTCTGATCGAAGAGTACTCCAGACCAGTTGGTAGCTATTGGTAGAGTGAGATGGGTGGATGACAAAAACGCCCTCAAAACTTGGTTTCGAAGGCGTTTGGCAATCAGAACAGGGGACAGTCACTCGGGGACGTAGATGATCTCGCCGTTTTCCAGCTCGTAGGCCACGCCGACCTTGCGGCCGCGCTTGCCGCTCTGCGACTCCTGATCCTCCGAAGGGGTGTAGCGGTTGATCTTTTCGCCCTCCTTGGTGATGATCTCCATGTTCTCCTTGCCGGGATTCTTCACCACCGTGAAATCCTCCCGGCTGAATACCTCGGTCATGTTGTAACGGCTCACCAAAGCCACCATCAGCGCCACGGCAAAGACCATCGCCACGTCGAACAGGTTACTCACGACGCTCATCGGGTCGCTCTCCTCGTCGTGTTTCAGTAAATTGCGTCTCATCGCTTCCCGGTTTGGGCATTCAACAACTCCGCTACGAACTCCAGGTTGGACAGATCCTTCAGGTACCAGCGTTGCTTGACCTGCTGGGTGATGAAGCCGATGGCCGCGGCGAACAGCCCCACGACGGTCGTGGCAAAGGCCACCTGCATGTTGTAGGCCATCGAGGCGATGTCGCCCGTCGAGAGCCCCACCAACGCCGGGCCCATCGGGATGAGCGTACCCATCAGCCCGAGCATGGGGCCCATCTTCGAGAGCGTCTTTGAGGTGGCGAGGTCGCGGTCGGCTTCGATCTCGAAATCGGCAAGCAGCCGTTGGCGAAGAGGGGCATTGTCGCGGGCCTCAAGCAGGCGGTTCAGGTAGACCACGAGCAGTGACGGATTCTTTTTGGGAAGACGCTCGGCAAGCGTGGCGACCGTCTGCGGAGTGAGCCCATCCAGTTCGCGTCCGATGAGTGAGGCCGTACGGCGGATGGCAAGATACTGTCCGAAGAAGCTGCCGATCAGCAGCAGCGAGCGCCCGAAGAAAAAGATCAGCAGAACGATGTCCGGAACGAGCAGACCGGTCGAGATCCAATAGAGAATGTCGGAAATGTAATTCATGGTTTTATTTCTGTTTTTTGTTCATACGTTTCTGTTTGATGCGGAAAACCGCCACGCCAAGCAGCAAGCCGGCAGCGACAAAGGCCATCACTCCACCCAGAGACGGCCAGTCGACAGAGGTGATACCGGCAACGGCCGTGCGGCCGTTGACCGTGGCGATAATTCCCAGAATGGCAATCAGTGCATTGGTGAGGAAAAGCAGTTCAAGGCGGATCTCCTTTTCGGGCAGAAGGTGCTTCAACGCCCAACGCCCCAGAGGAATCGCTGCTGCCACAATTGCGGCCAGCGACCAGGCCGTCAGCGGGAAAGAGGTGCCGGGCAGGGCAAAGATGGCGGCGACCAGCAGGCTGAACAGCACCGGGAAGACGAGCAGTCCCGGAAACCAGCGCAGCAGGCGGTAGATCCAAACGACGGAGGGTTTTACGCGCCCTGCCGTGTGGATGTGCGCCGCAACGACGCAGAAGGTCATCTGCAAGGCGACTTCCAGTGTAAGGAGGACCGCCATGTCGAGCATCAGCGCGGAGTCGGCGAGCCAGTCCGCGATCTGGTTTTTCGACTGCTCGATGGCCCATGGCCACGCCAGCCCGACGAACAGGGCACAGACTACGGTCGAAAGAGCCACAAAGAAGGGCTTGCGGAAGGTCTGCTTCACGAGGTAGTTGAAGCAGACCACGATCATCATGACCAGTACGACGGTTTCCATCAGGCCTCCATCTTTTTGCGCCGGCGGCGAACGACAAGGACCAGCACCGCGATAATGCCGATTACCAGCACGGCGACAACCGTGTTGCTGACCAGCGTAGTCGTGCGGTCAGAGGAGGTGGCAAGCTCCTCGCGTTTGAGCACCGTACCGCCCTTCGTGTCGAGCGAAGCCTCGCGCACCCCGCGGATCTGCCGCTGGTAGTTGCGGGCAGCTTCGGGCGTACTCTTCGAGGCGATGAAGCCGCGCAGTTTGGCGTTGTCGCAGACGAATCCCGAGCAGGAGGGGCCGTGTGTGCCGACCAGCTCGGTGTGGAGGGCGGCAAGCGACGCGAGCTGCTCGTCCGAGGCCTGCCACATCCCCTTGCGGGCCGTTTCGAGCATCACGGCCGAGATCTCCTCCAGTGCCGCGGGGTTCTGTCGCTCGAAATAGCCGCGGAGGCCCATGCCGAACTTGTCCTGCACGTAGACCCGGTAGATCTCGTCCCAGAGCTCGTTGTCCACCACGTCGGGCTTCATGACGTTCCAGCCGTAGGTGTTCTGCACCACCGCGGCAAAGCCCGCGGCGGCACTCGCCCCGCCCTGTATCTTCTCGCGGATGTAGTTCGGGTTGAAGATCGTCGTGCGGCTCTCCACGCCAATCGCCTCCTTGAGCTCCTGCATCCGCACACGGTTCCGGTTGCGGTAGTCGCTCAGGTAGGCGTCGGGTTCCCGACCCGTGACGTTGCGCACGGCGAGGTTCATGCCGCCCATGAATTCGTAGACGTGGTCGAGGCTCAGCGCTCCCCACGTATTGCTCTGGCGGGGTTGCACGACAGCATCCGTGTTGGTCAGCGCCGCTTCGAGGGCATATTGCTGCACCTGCTCCCAAGCCTGCTCGCTGCCGTAGTAGGCGCCCATGTTCTGCAGGTAAACCGCTGCGATCTCCGAAGCGTTCTCCCAACGATCGCCGCTCTGCACCATGCCGGTAATGCCCGTGCCGTAGTTGCCGTTGACGCCGCCGAAGACCCGATGGGTCGAGATTTCGCGCGCCTCTCGCGGCGAAAGCCCCTTGTTGATAAGCGTCTGCTCGGCATCGACGACGCCCCGGGCCACGAAATTCTCATAGCTGTCGTCCTTCGCTGCGGCAGCCATCTCGACGGCCCGCGAGATGAGGAACAGTCGCGATGCCGCCAGATCGCGCAGTTGTCCACTGGTTTGCACCACGACGTCGATACGCGGACGCCCCAGCTCCTCGGAGGGGATGAGCCGCAGGTCGCTCACCCGGCCGAAAACATCACGGACGGGCTCGACGCCCAACATGTAGAGCACCTGCGCGAGCGTTGCCCCCTCGGTCTCGATGAACTCACCGCTCCAGAGCGTGTAGCTCACCTTGCGGGGCAGTGAGTCGTGGTGGCGTTCACGGTACATGCGGATCGTCTCGTCGGCCAGCTCGCGGCCGCGCTCCCATGCCTGTTCGCTCGGCGTTGCCTCGGCGTTCACGGCGTAGAGGTTACGGCCTGTGGGCAGCGTGTTGGGGTTGGCAATCGGATCGCCACCCGGCGAGGGGGCCGTATAACCGCCGTTCAGGGCGTTGGTGAGTGATGAAAGCTCCACCTCGGGGCTCTCTTCAAGCGCACGGCGGTAGTTGCCGACGTTGCGGATCGTGCGTTCGAGCTCGGTCACCACCCGGGCAAATTCGCGATCCTCTTTCGAATACTCTTTTCCAAGACCCGTCATGGCAGCTGTCGTTTCGGTCGGCATGGCTGCGGGCTTCTCCTCTGCCTGTCCGGTGTTTGCAGGTCGTTTGCCGGTCTTCGGAATCCACGAGGGGTGTTTCGATGCTCCCTTGCCCGACTTGGGAATGCCGGCCGGATGCTGCATCTGTGCTCCCGAAGAGGCCATCACCATCATCCGAGCCATCATCTCCTGCGGGGCGGAGAGCAACTGCTGGATTTCGCGGGCCTTCTCCAACTCCGCGGCCGAGATGCCGCCCGTCGCACAGATAAAGGCATCGGTCGGCTGTTGCGCTCCGCTCAAAAGGCGTCCGACCAGTTCGCGGGCCGGTTCGAGGTAGCGGCGCGTGAAGAGCGTGCGGTGTTTTTCGAGATCGGCAGAGGCCCGGCCCCGGAACTTGTCCAGCGCCAGCAGCGAATAGGCGATCGGCTCGGTGGACATGGCCAGGAGGCTGCTGCGGATGCGTTCCGGCGAATAGGGTCGGCCCATCGTATAGAGTTCCCCGGTGATCTTCTCCGCGGCCAACTCCTCGGCAAAGGACTCGATGCGGGCGATCTCCGCCTCGGTATAGGGTTCAGTCAGCAGCGAGTCGAGCCGCAGCTCGCGGTGGATGCCCAGTTCGACGGTCAGCCGCTTGACGCGCAGCGCCGCGACCCGTGTGTCGGGCTGTCCGTCGGCGTAGAGCAGGTCGTTGTATGTTTGGATCGCCGTGTTCAGGTCGCGGTAGATGCCACGCACGCCGCTCTCCATGAAGGGAGGAGTCAGATACGATTGCAGAGTGGCATAGGCGCGGCGTTTGGCAATGATGCCCTCGCCGACGTTGCCGATCGAGTAGATGTAGAGGTGCGGTGTGGCTCCAACCAGCGCGTCGGGCCAGTCGCTGCCGCTCAGGGCCACCTGTTTGCGGGGCGTGAACTCCAGACTGCCGTGTGTACCGAAGTGGATGATGGCATCAGCGCGGAAAGCGTAGCGGGCCCAGAGGTACGAGGCAATGTAGGCGTGGGGCGGCGCGGCATCGGTGCCGTGGACGATGGCGAAGTCGTCGTCACCTGCTCCGGCCGTCAGCTGCGGCAGCAGCACGATGTTGCCCAACTCGATGCGCGGCAGCGCCAGCCGTCCGGCGTCATCGGACAGATAGCTGCCCGGGAATTCGCCGTCGAGAGTCCGCACCTCCTCCATCTGTTCCGCCGGTACGGCATCGGAGGTCCACGCAGCATACTCCTCGGAGGTGATGAGCGCCGGTTTGCCGTTTTTCAGAAATTCGGCTTTGGCACCGTGGGCATAGGCGTTGAAAACGGCTCCCTGCTGCTGGATGAGAGCCGCCAGCCCTTCCGGCGTCGCGGGGAGATGCTCCACGCGGTAACCCTCGCCGCGGAGCCGTACGAGCAGGTTGTAGAGCGACGGAATGACCTCCATACCCGAGGCCGTCAGGGTATTCTGCCCCGGACCCTTGTAGTAGTAGATCGCTATGCGCTTCTCACTGTTGGGTATGCGTTGCAGGACAATATGGCGGTTCACCGTCTCGACGAAGCGTTCCAGCCGCTCGGGGATGGCATGAACCTGCTGGATTCCCTCGCCGTCGAGGCGGTGTCCGAACAACACCTGGGAGCGGATCGCTCCGTCGATCTCGGGCATCACGACGCTCTGCGACAGGAAACCGCCGTTCATGCCCATCTTGTCGGCCTCCCATTCGTCGACCGGCCGGTTGACGTTGAGCGGTGAGAAGAGCGGAATGTTCCGGCGCGTCAGGTACTCCACGACAGCATCGCCCAGGCGTCCGTGGGCCATGTTGATGACGGCCGACGGACGGATCGAGTCGGCCTGCCCGTTCCGGATCGCCGCCGGCAGGTTACGAAGAGGATAGACCGTGTTGCCGGTCTCCTCCAGCTGGGCAATCAGTTCGGTCGGCTCGCCCATCTGTCCCGTCACAATCACCCGCGGGGCATCCGGTTTCAGCAGACCGTGCCGCGACAGGAAGGTTTCGTAAGTCTCCACGCTGTCAAAATCCAGCTCCTCCGCCTCGGGATCCGAAGGGTCGGCATGGTAGAACTGTTTCAGGTCGCGCACCATGGGCGGTTCGGGCTCATCCGTATCAAACCGCTTGCCGTCGACCGTACGGCGAAGGGTGACGAGCAGGTTGCGGTAGTTCTTCCGGCCGCCGCCGTTGAGGTAGCCCTTGACGGCCGCCAGCGTCGCGGAGTCCGCCGAAACGATCTCGTTGGCGGGGTTGGTCGCCATGGTCGTGATAACGGTAAGCCCCCGGTCGGCGGCATGCTGTAGCGCGGCCCGCTCTTCGGCCGTGATGCGGAGGCCCATGCCGTTCATCAGCACCACGTCATAACGCCCCAATCGGCCGAACTCCGACGGATCGACCGAGGCAAGACGGATCCGCGCATGGTCATTGGCCCGGGCGATCTGGCCGAGCGTCGTAGCCTGGTAATTTACAAAAGCGATGCGTGTGGCCGAGAACCAGCGATTCCAGACCATCATGCCCGTTACGACGGCAAGCAGGAGCACGCTTGCCCAGATCATTGGTATCTTCTGTTTCATTTTTTATTTGCTCTTGAAAAATTGTTCGAGATTCAGCGAAAGGCCCACCGAACAGGTCGTACCGATGGTCGTGGGCGAATTGCTGTAATAGTAGTCGGGCCGGTAGTTGAAGAGGTTGTCGACGGCCAGCGTGAAGTCCATCCCACGCCACAGACGTTGCGTAAGGCTCAATTTCCAGATCGTATAGCCCGGATAGGTCTGCCGCACGGTCTCCTCGTAGGAGGTCAGTTTGGTATAGACGTCGCATGTGACGGCAGACAGCCAGCGTCCCGACAGCGACACGTTCAGACCGTAGTTCTTCCACTGCTTGTCATACGCCAGGCGCGCCGTGGCCGCATGGGGACGGGTCGAGGAGAGGAGGGGCTGTCCCCGCTCGATCATCTCGTGCGTGTAGGCATACGACACGCGCCACGAGATGCCGCACGCATATCGTCCCGACGCATTGGCCTCGGCTCCGGCCACCTGCAGAGGCGACATGTTCGTGTAGACCTGTCCGTCACGTTCCTGGTTCCAGACCGTGGTGATGCGGTTGTCCACCAGATTGTAGAATCCCGTTACGGTGAAATTGTGCTGCCCGGCCATGTATTCGGCCGAGAGCGAGAAGTTGTGGCTTGTCTCGGCTTTCAGTTCCGGATTTCCGTAGATCATGAAGATGTTGCCCATGTAAAAGTCCATGTACATCTCCTTGAGGGTCGGGGCGCGGAATCCGCCTGCGTATGATGCCCGAAGCGAGCAGTTTGCAACCTTATACATCACGCCGAGTATCGGAGAAAGGTGCGAAAGATTTGCCGCCGAAAAATGGTCGAAACGCAGGCCCGCAATGAGGTTGAATCTCCGGTGCGGGTTCCAGTCGAACTGTGCGAAGGCATCGGCCGTATGCTGCGTATGGCTGCCGTTGTCCGTAAACTGGTAGGACATCAGGTAGTCACGCATGTAGTCGCCGCCGACGGTAAGGATGTGCTTCCCGGAGAACGTATGGTTGTAGAGCGTACGCAGGGTGTGCTGCACGTTGCTGTAGTCGCGCACGTCACGCGACGTGGGGACCAGATAGTCGCTCTTGTCGTACTGGTCGAAGGCATAGGAGAGTTCCAGATCATCGGACTGCGAAATCGCCCAGTTGCCCTTCAGTCCGCCCGAGAAGCTGCGGTAACGGTCCTTGATGCTCTCCGAAGCGTCGCGCTCGCGGTAAAAGTAACCTGCCCGGGCCGTGAATTTCAAACCTTCGGCCGCCGTGAATACGAGCCGCTCCTTGATGTTGAGCGACGAATTGCCGAATATGGTGCTGTAATCGCCGACCTCTGCGTTGTCAGTCCCCTTCGAGAGGTCGATGGCGTCGATCGAAGTGTACTGCACGTTGGTCATCGAGTTGAACCGGCCCTGATTGAGCCCGATTGATCCACCGTAACGCTGCTCGTTGTGGGCACCGTAACGGCCGTTCAGGTTGACCGACCACGGCTCCCGCGATTCGCGGCTGATGATGTTCACCACGCCGCCGATGGCATTCGACCCGTAGAGCGACGAAACGGCCCCCTTGACGATCTCGATGCGCCCGACGTTGTCCATGTTCAGACGGCTGTAATCGACGTTGTCGAGCGTTTCGCCCGCCAGGCGCTCACCGTCGACGAGGAAGAGCACCGAATTGCCGCCGAATCCCGACATGTTGAGCGCAACCTGCTGGTTCATCGAATAGGAGAACTCGATGCCCGGCAGTTCGCTTTGCAGCAGATCGCCGACATGCGTCGCATCGACCTGTTTGATATCGGCCTCGGAGATGACTCGGGTGACAATCGGCACATCCTTCAACAGTTTCGGGGTACGGGTGGCCGTCACCACCACCTGATCCATCATCGTGGAGCGCTCCGCAAGCCGGAAATTCAAGGACCCGGTCTGGCCGGCAGCGATCTTTTCGCCGGCCGGTTCGTACCCGACAAACGAGGCGCAAAGCGTATACGTCTCTTTGTCCGGAAGTGCAATTTCATAACGACCCTCCGTGTCGGTCACGGCACCGAGTGACGGCAATTCCTTTACGGTAACGGCCGCTCCGGTGAGCGGTCTGCCTGCCATGTCCGAAACGGTGCCGGATATCTTGCATTGCGCCTGCGTGTGCAGCGCAAACAGCAACCCCAAAAGAGACAGTACCAGCAGTTTCATCATTATTCAACGGGATAGAGGTAGTCAATGGTCATGTAACCCTTTACGGCAGCATCGTTCATGAAGTTTGCGAGGCGCAGGGCCGCAAAGGTGCCGTCCTTCAGACGAAGCAGATAGATCGTCCCCGAGAGGGTGTAGATCGGCGGCATGGTCGAGGTATCGACATCGAGCCAGCGCGAAAGGCACGGGTTCCAGTAGTCCTCGGCGTAGAGAATGATGCCGTCCATCATCTGCGACATGTCGACCGTAATGCGGTCGGTGGTCCATTCATCGGCCGTCCACTGCTCCCCGGAAACCGATTCCGGAACGGTAAGCGCATCGAAAGACCCCGCCTGGCTTTCCAAAACGGTGCCGCCGTTGGTCTTCGTGTCGTATCGGTGTACGGCAAAATCCCATGTTTCGGGAGCCGCGTCACCCACCCGTGTCGTTGTCAGCTGTTTGTCGTGCAGATCGACATAATGCCATTCGGTGTAATCCGTGGCGTCGATATGGATCCGTCCCGTACGGGCTTCTTCGTCGATGAGGATAAACCCGTATTCGTTGCCGGTCTCGGATGTGGGCATATCATAAATACCCTCGAAGATGCCGTTGCAGGCCGGGAGCGACAACAGCAGTGTCGCTCCCGACAAGAACACTCCAGTCTGTTTGCAGTTCATGGCCAATCTCGCTTTTTCGCAGAGTTACTCTTCCGTGGCCGGAGCCGTTCCCGGCAGCAGCGTGATGGTCAGTCCGCCCATGACGGCCGGTACGTTGAACGCGATCGAGAAGTCGTCCCTGGCGGCATTGCTCCGGCCGCTGAGCGTGAAGTCGTAGTTGCTTGTCGAACCACCCATTCCCATGGCTACGCTGCCGCTGCCCGTAAAGACGTACTCTTCGCCCTCTTTGGTCGCAGTGGCCGACGCAACGGTAAAGGTTCCCCACGAGGCGGACTCGAAGACGATCTTCAGGGTCCCATCGCCGTTGGCCGTCAGCGTCACACTCTCGTTGTCGGTGTAGGTATTCTGGAAGTAGGAGCAGTCGGCATCCGTATAGCCTTCGTACGTGCCGGCCAGTAGCAGGTCGGCCGGAGCATCGCCCGTTTGAAAGGTAAGGGTCATACCGCCCATGACGGACGGAATCGAGAACTCCATCCGGGCATCGGTCTGTGACTTGATCCCGGCCGTGAAGGTGCAGTCGTATGCCGAGGTGCTTCCACCCATGCCCATCTGCGTCTGCCCGTTGCCCGAAAGGGAGCAGACGTCTCCGCTTACACTCGCCTGTGCATCGGTGATGGTGAATGTACCCCACGTGGCGGAGGTGAACGATACGGAGGCGGTGCCGTCCGTATTTTCCGTGATTACGACCGTCTCGTCCGCCGAGATCATGTCCTGGAAATAGTTGCAACTGGCCAGCGTATAGCCGTTGTAGCGGCCGGCAAAATCGACCGTTTCCGAACCGTTTTCATCCTTGTCACACGCCATCATAAGGACTGCGGCGGATAACATCATAAGTACTGTTTTGATTTTCATATCGTTTGATACTTTTGTTTTCGGGGCAAAATTACTGGAGTTGCCATGGTCGGGCAATACCTACTTTTTATGATTTATTACGGTCTGTTCCTGATGCGTATTAGGTATTGTTTGAACCATGTGTTTTGGTGGAGAGCTTTTTCAAACAGTCAATTGAATGATCCTGTTGACAAGATGATCACATTAAGATTATTTACCTTGTTGTGTGTTGACCATGCGGGCAAAGATTCCATTTTGCTGCAGTAAATCTTCGGGAGACCCGGATTCCGCAATATGACCGTTGTCCATAACCACAATCCGGTTGGCATGTATTACGGTCCGCATGCGGTGAGCAATAACCAGTACGGTCTTGTTGCGAATTAACTCAGATATTCCCGCTTGAATTTTCGTTTCATTCTCCGCATCGAGCGAGGCCGTAGCCTCATCCAACAGCACAATGGGAGCATCTTTGAGTAAAGCCCGGGCGATTGATATGCGTTGTCGTTCTCCGCCGGAGAGCGTTTCTCCATTTTCACCGATCACCGTATCGTAACCTTGCGGCATTCGTCGGACGAATTCGTCGCAGCAGGCCAGACGTGCAGCCCGCAGGATTTCTTCTTCCGAAGCGTCCTGTCTGCCGATGCGGATATTGTCTCGAATCGAAGCATTGAACAACACGACATCCTGAAAAACGACCGAGTAGTTCTTCAGCAGGGTTTCAGGGTCGATCCCGCTTATGTTCTCTCCTCCCAGGCGGATTGTGCCGTGCTGAATATCCCAGAAACGGGCGGCGAGTTTGGCTGCGGTGCTCTTGCCTCCGCCCGAAGGTCCGACCAATGCCGTGATCTCTCCCTGGCGGGCCGTGAACGACACTTGCTTCAAGATCGGTTTCCCCGATTCGTAGGAAAAGTCCACGTCGTCGAATTCGATATCAAAATTCTTCGGGTCAAAGTCTGTCCGTCCCTGCTGTATGGGCATCGCTTCCATCTCGTTCATGCGGTCGATACGCACATCGAGGTAAAAGAGCGCTGCCAGATTGTTTAACACCTCATTGACCGGAGCATAGACTCGGAATCCTACGACCAGAAAGAGAAGGTAGGTAAGCAAATCCGTCTCTTGAGCCCCAAGCAGTCCGGCCCCAACCAGGATGACACTCGCAGAGCCGAGCTTCAGAAGGCTCTGTGCCCCATTTACCAAAACTCCGATCAACAACTCACCGCGGGTCTGAACCCGCTCATGCGTATCGATCCGTTCGTTGAGTTCCCGCAAAAATTCCGCTTCACGATTGCAGGCCTTGATTTCACAGATTGCATCCAGTCCCTCTTGAATCCGTTCGCTGACATCCCGCCGGGTGAAGTAGGCTTTGCGATTGTTCCGGTGTAGAACCCGTTTTGCCAGCAGGACGATAGCCAGTGCTACGGGGACTACCCAGAAGAGCGCCAGGGACAATCGCCAGTCATAAACAGACATGCCGGCGGCAACAAGCACCAGGCAAATCAACGAGGCGATAAGCTGCGGCACTGCATGGGAAAAAGTGTGTTCAAGATCGGTACAGTCGTCCATGATTGTGGCTGTCAGATCGGAAAGATCTTTCTCGCCGAAAAAGGCCAGTGGCAGTTTACGCAGTTTCTCGGCCAGCGAGATTCGCCGGATGGCGCTCTCTGCATAGACACTCGTATAGGTGCTCCGATACTGCCGCAGGGCCACAAGATACATGACCGCCAGAAACGAAAGGCCCAGTGCGACATAATACCATAGCCCCAGCAGCGGCGAACTCCCCGGGGTGAGAACAGGTCGCAGATAATCTCTGAGGAAGACAAACAGGTAGACCGCCGGCAGCATCAGGGCGAGATCCATTCCTGTCGTCCAGCAAATTCCCCTGCACAGATCTTTGGCGCCCTGTTTCGAAAGGGCGAAGCGGTGTTGAATGATTCCGAACATATGTCAATTCTTTTTAAGGGTCCATTCGGTGGATTGCTGGTATTCCTTCCACATCCGCCGGTAAATTCCGTTTTCGGACAGCAGTTTCTCATGTGTCCCCTGTTCGACCAGACGCCCCCGATCCATCACAAGAATACGGTCTGCATCCGTAATACTTGACAAACGATGGGCAATCATCAGTACCGTTTTTCCATGCATCAGATTACGCAAGGCCGACTGGATCAGGTGTTCGTTCTCGGGATCGGAGAAGGCCGTTGCCTCGTCCAAAAGCACAATGGGGGCATCTTTAAGCAGGGCCCGGGCGAGAGCTATCCGTTGTTGTTCACCTCCGGAGAGAAAGGTGCCGTTCACGCCAATCTCGGTCCTCAACCCATTCGGCAGCCGTTCGATAATCTCCCGGCAGCACGCCGCGTCAGCGGCCTGCATCACCTCGTCGATCGAGGCATCCGGATGTCCGTAGCGGATATTCTCGAGCAGGGTGGCCTTGAACATCCGTGGGCGCTGAAAGACGAAGGAAATTCGCTGCATCAGCTCTGCTGGGGGAATCTCCCGGACATCCACCCCGCCAATCGAGATGCGACCCGCATCCACATCCCAGAATCGTGGTACGAGCCGGGCGAGCGTCGTCTTCCCGCTTCCCGAGGCTCCGACCAAAGCGACGGTCTCTCCTTCCCGGATTCTGAAACTGACGCCATCGACGGCTCTTTGTCGGGCCCCCGGATAGGTAAAAGTGACCCTGTCAAAGTCAATATCGAAATACTGTGGTGATTGGACCGCTTCGGGAACCGGCAATCCGGCGACAGCCGTCAGTTCGTCGAGGCGGGCAATGGCTTCGGAGGCCTGGCCTACCGCTTGGCTCAGATACATGCTTCTCATGATGCATTGCGAGAAGAGTGGAGTCACGAGGACAAAAAGGAAGAAGTCGAGTAAAATATCCATATACTCCCCGGTCCGGCCGATAAGCAGAATCGCCACCGGGGCCAATATGTAGACGAAACTGTTGATAAGGACCGTATACGCTGACATGGGATGCTCCCAGGCCTGCGTATATCGGGTGACCATCTCCTTGTAGCACAGGATGCTCCGGTGAAAATTCTTGAATGAAAAGAGGGTCTGTTGGAATACCTTCACCACGGGGATGCCTCGTACATATTCTACGGCTTCGGTGTTCATTTCTTCCAATGCATTCATGTATTCCCGCATGAAATCTTGCGATTTGCCGCCTATCATGACCGCCATCAATCCGCCTGCGAAGAGCATCGGGACCAGACTGGCCGCTCCGAGTCGCCAATCAAAAAAGAAAATCAATCCGAGAGCCGCGACCGGCACCAATACGGTTGCTGCCAGGTCGGGCATCTGATGAGCCAGGAAACTATGCGTGATGCTCGCATTGTCGTCAATGATCTTGCGGATGCGGCCGCTGGTAGTCGAGTCAAAGAATCCAAGCGGCATGCCGACGATACGGCGCATGGCCTCTTTGCGCAGGTTTGATTCCACCCGGAAGGCTGCCAAATGTGAAGACATCAATGCTGCAAAATAAAGGACTATGCCGACAACGGATGTCCCGACAGCCCACCATGCGAAGGCGGAGATTCGCTCCATATCAGTCGGCATGCCGCCGCTGATTAACAGGTCTCTAACAATCAACCAAATCAGTGCATATGGAATTATTCCTGTCAATGCGCTCAATCCAGAGAGTATCATGGCAAGAGGCAGTAGCCCTCGGCGAGGCCCCATATAGTGCTGCAGTTTTCTCAGAATTTTCATGGATATCCGTATTTATCTTTCAGACAATCCTATTTGATTCTGTATCCCAGCATGGAGCTGAATCCGAAACAAAGCCGGGGCAGGCGTCCCAGAATCTGCCCGAACAGGAAGCCCCAGCGTGACCGGAAGAACTTCATGTAGTTGGCCTGTTCGATGAGTGCCAGCCGCGCATCCCAGCGCTCGGGCAGATGTCCGTCGCTGATTCCCGAACGGATTTCGGCCTTGTGCCCACGTAGCGAATCGGGCTTGATCCCGCGTCGGAACATGATCGTTCCGCAGACATCGAACCACAACTCGCTTCCCGGGAAACGGTCGGCAATGCGGTGCACGAACTCCTTGACCTGGTACTCGTAGAAATACATCAACACCCCTTCGGCGACAAAGATGAACTCCCCGTCGGGGAAGGCCGTTTTCAATGTATCCATCCAGTCCGTGTCCGTCAGCGAGGCGGAGATATAGCGATCATGCTCCGTTTCGGGAATCAGTTCCCGCCGCAGGCAAATAACTTCCGGCAGGTCAAGTTCGCGGAAAACCGCCTTCGGATTCTCCCCGAGCCGTTGGGCCCGCGTATCAAGTCCGCATCCTACATTGACGACAATCGGGTGGTCATGCCGATCGATGAACCGGCGGACCGCCCGATCGAAATACCATCCCCGCACCACGCAGCCCACCTCGCTCAATGGCGCTCCGTCGAAACGGCTGTAATCGTACCTGATACTTTGCATGAGGCGTTCAGCCTCACGATCACACAGGATCGCTGCATCGCCGCGACGGCTCTCCTTGGCCCGCATGTAAAGCGGGATCAGCAGGGTCTCGGCGACCACGTTCTTAAAATCATACGTTGGTTTCATACCTCTTCTGTTTTTTAGAGAACAATGTTCCGTTTTGTTCAAAAAAAGAGGAGAACTGTTAAGCTCTCCTCGGTTCGGTCAGGGCCATCCAACCCGCATATTCAAACTGGAAAAATTCCCGGAAAAACTCCCGGATCCTTGGCCGGTCCAGGCGGTGTGTAACAATCTCTCCCAATACGCTGACCGTCCAGGCCGCCATGATATGGATAAAAAACGGCGATACGGATTTTGTACGGTGAAAATACGTAATTTCCAGTTTCTGGTATTCGTGGCTGACGCGCGTGATGTGATCGGTCAAGGCGTCTCGGAAGCCGGATTCCGAAGAGCCGTCTGCTCCATAAAGCAGCAGCCAAATTTCCTCCCGACATGTCCAAACCAGATCAATATATTTTTCCACGACCTCCATGTCATGGCCGAAAGGGGCAATTCGGCTACAGGATACCCGTTCTTTGCTGTGTTGCTCGGCAATGAATGAAAACAGACGATTCCGGACTGGAGTGACAATCGCCCGGAAAATACGGTCTTTCCCTTCGAAATAGTTATATAAATTGCTGGTTCCTACTCCGGCCCTGCGAGCAATCGTCCGCATGGATGCATTTTTGTAACCATGAAGGAGAAATTCGCCTCGGGCTGCGTCAAGGATAGCCTTGTATGTTTTGTCTTTAAGCGGTCGCATATGGATGACCCATGTTTGATAATACAAAGAAAGCAGGTTGCCAAGAGATGTCAAATACCCATTTTTTAGGATTTTTGCTCTTAATGGAAGCAAGGCACAGCCGATTGGCAAGCGCTATGATGAGTGATAGCGTGAAAAAATAGTAGCTCTACGCAATGGCGGGTTGTTCTTTGCGCTGCATATCAAAGTTCAACAGGTGTGCGTCCCGGCTTGTAATGCTATTTCAGCTATCCAAATGAGGTGAGAGTCTATTCAACAGAAGAGTGAACGATGGAAAATTGTATGCGGGGCATGCCACTTCCTCATTGCAGAAAACGCAGTTAGCCGCTCTTTGTTTCGGATCAGTAGGTATTGGTCATCTCTTCGGGGACGCAGATGTAGAAATCCGCCCGTCCGTATTGCCCCTCGGAGAGCTTGTCGATCTCCGACTGCCGCACCGAGGCGATCGTGACCACCTGCGTGCCGGGTCGATAACGCTCCAGGTAGGCGATGATACCGTTGTGGAAGTCGGAGTGGAAGTTGCCGTTGAAGTGAAGAAATTGGCACCCCTCCTTCAAATTGCGGGCGATGAACCAGGCCATTGTGGCATCCTTCACGGCCTGAGCCTCGGCCAGCCGGCGTGTGTCGCTGCCGTGTCCGAGCATGGCCATCATGCCGAAGGTGGCCTGGCTCTGTGCTTCGTCATATTCGAAGGGTATGGGCAGCGGAGCTATGTAGCGTTTGGCCTCATCAGAGAGCGAATCGAGGATGCCGAGACCGTGGTTGCGAACACTGTTGGCGTAGCGCCGCGGAACGTTCGTAGCCACGAACGGAATGCCATGCTCCTTGGCAAAAAAGACGATCGGATGATAATCCGTTTCGTAGTTGTCCCACAACCGGGCCTCTGCACCGAAGCGGTCTGGCGAGATGAGTCGTTGCATATATTCATCGAGTATCAGCTGGATGTCACTTTCCAACATTTCGGCGCCTATAACCAAACTATTGCCGTGGCGTTCGTGGAGCGCCTGGGCGATCTTCAGCTCGAGCCAGTGGGTGATCGGGCAGTTGTGCACCTCGCCGACGAAGACCGCATCATACGGGGTGAGCCGGTCGATCAGTTCGCCGAAGGTGATTTCGTGCCCCTCGCTGTCGTAGAGGGCATAGGCGCGCAGTTCGCCTCTGGCATGCCGGGCTTCGCCGGATTTCTCCTTCCGGGGGGCGGCCTCCGTTTCGGCTCCGGAACGGGGCGCAGGGCCGGCGGCCGTGCAGAGCGGCGCCAGCAGCAACAGGCTGCACAGCAGCCTAACGATCGGACGTGTCATCTTTCAGTTTTTCTTTGCTCAAATACAACAATACGTAATATTCCGGATCGATGAGTTGCGAAAAGGATTCTCGCAACTCTGCGGGGGTAATGGTTTCGAGAATCCGGTCGTACTCCTCGAAATCGGAAAGCGTCTCCCCATTCCGAATAATGCCCACCAGAACGTTTCGCCAGTTCGATGCGGCATCGTCGGTCAGCGCTTCTCGTTTGGCTATTCGGAAGGAACGTTTGAGATTTTCCAGCTCTTGAGCCGGAACATCCCGGATCTGCAGATCGGTGATGATCGTGCGCAGCAGCGTGTCTATGGCCGGCATGTTGCGGTTGTCGGCTGAAGCATTGATGTCGAAACAGAAACTGCGTGTTGGAATGCCTTCGTAGAAGAGAGCAATATAGGGTGAATAGACCAGCGACTCCCGCTCTCGAAGAATGGAGATTAACCGGTTGCGCAGAATGTCTCGCATGAGTTTGAGTTTCAAACTGCTGCGCAGTGATGGTTCGTAATATCCCGGATAGATGTAATCGAACAGGGTCTGGGTTTCGTTGTCGTTATCGAACCCTTCGACCGACCGTTGTCCCGGGAGATGGTGCTGCCGATATCCGAATTCGGGACCGTGGGCTTGAGCCGGGATCGGCGCAAATGTTGCGGCAAACTGGGTCAAAAGCGTATCGGGATCAAATTCTCCGGTAATTACCGCACAACTCCCTTCTGTCGGGGTGTAGAGTCGATGATAGAATGCCGCGATGCTGTCGAGATTGAGTCGATTGGCAATCTCCTTGTTCGGGAGTTTCGTGGCGTGACGCGGAATGGCCGATCCGGTGAGTTCGTCCATGCGTGCCGAAAGTTGACGGTCGGAGGCGCGTTGCAGCATACGGCTCAGCAGCGACTCCTCCTCCTTCTCCTGAAGCATTTCCTGGCGGAGCTCCTCGAATTCGTCGTATCTGAGTTCCGGATCGAAGATCTTTTCCCGAATCAAGTTAAAGAAAACAGGAGCCGTTTGAGCCGGAGTCGTACCGATGAAACCGTGCCAATGGTTCTCCAGAGTCATCGACAATGCGATATCGTTGCGATAGAGGTATTCCGAGAGCTTTTGCTGGTCGGCTTTGGCTATGCCGCCCATCTCCAGGTACCCGGCTGTCCCTTCGAGCAACGGGTATTGATCGTCGGGAATCGCGGATGTGCCATAGGGTGCGATCAGCGTGAACAGCACCTTGCCGCCTCCGGGTGTCGGACGCATGATGATTCGCATACCGTTCTGCAGAAAGGCCTCGCGAACGCCGAGACCGGGATATTCCCGGGTCGAGACGATCATGGACGACTCGAACGGAGGACGGACGGACAGGCAACGCGGAATTTCGACCGGAATCTCGGTTTCTCTGCTTTCCCGAGGCTCATAGACATAGCGCTCGCAAGGGGTTGCGGCGCCCCTGTGCCAGGCGTCATCGACCTCTTCGGATGTCAGGGGTGCCCCGAGTCCCGGATGGCTGTGGCAGGCGATTCGGGCTGCGGCGTCGTAACCCGACAGGCGCTGGCGGAGCATCTCCTGCAGCAGGGTTCCGGGCGTTGCCGCCATGGAGTCGATAATCCGACGGTAGAGGAGCGTGTCACGGATCATGCGGTCGCCGGCCAGGATATAATCCGCGAAGTCGTCGCACCAGGCCGAGGAGCTTTGCGGGGCATCGACCTCGAAGTGCGCCATCCGGTTGCAGCGGTGAGTACGGATATCGGCGAGCTCTGCCTCATCCCAGCCGACCGTTACCAAATCGTGCAGGGCCGAGGAGAGATGCGCAAGAGCGTCGAGCAGCTCTTCGCGCGAAGAACCAGCCGTTGTCACCGTGAAGTGGCTCTTGTCGCTCAGATACCACGTGTCGGAGATTGTCGTCCGGATTTCGCGGCCGCGCATCCGGGCCGAGAGGGCCTCGATGAGCAACTCCTCGCGGGCTTTGGCCACGGCGTCGTTCAGCGTTCGGACCGTGATGCTCCGGTGGGGGATCATCACCTCGAGTTGAGTGCGGTTGTAGAGCGAATCGCGGATCTCAAACACCCGGGTTCCCGGGGTGTATTCGAGCGGATAGACCTTGAAGTCGCGGGCCTTGCGGGGTGCGAGCGATGAGAATTGTTCGCGGATTTTTCCCTCCAGTTCCGACGTGTCGAAATCGCCCACGGCAACGATTGTTGCCAGTTCCGGCACATACCATTTCCGGTAGTAGTTCTCGAGTGTGGCCGGTGTGATGCGCCGGATGTCCTCGATCGTGCCGAGCGGCAATCGCCGGGCATGGATTCCCTCGCCGATCTTCAGGTCGTAGAAGTCGTCGCCGACGTCATACCCGCGCAGCTCCTCGAGGATGATACCCCGCTCGGTCTCAACTCGTCCGGGGCTGATCACCAGACCGTCCAGCCAGTCGCGCAGAATCAGCAGGGCACTGTCAATGACCCCCTTGCGTTGGGTGTCGGTCGGCACGGCGAAGAGGTAGATCGTCCGGTCCTGACTCGTGAAGGCGTTGATATCCACGCCGTACTTCATTCCGAGCGTTTCGAGGTAGCTTTGCAGCGACTTGTCGGGGAAGTGACGCGAACCGCCGAAGGCGACGTGCTCCAGAAAATGCGCACAACCCTTCTCCCGATCAAGCTCCTGGACCGATCCGGTCCTCAATACTAATCGGAATTCAATGCGCGAGGCCGGAAGGTCATTTTGGCGAAGGATGTAGTGTAACCCGTTGGGGAGCACCCCTTCGCAGGTCCCCCGGGGCAATGGCAGAGGCTCCGGTTGAGCTTGTAATAAAGCCGGGAACAGAGCTGCCAGCATGCCAACAGCCGAGTTCCGGATGATTCTCTGAATACGTTCGCCCATGATTGTTCGGGGTTAACGGTGTTCTTATTTCGTGTAGGTGACGTGTACGATTGTATAGTCGCCGGCGTAGTAGTGGTCCATGACGAACTGGAAGGTCATCTCGCCCTTCTCGAAGTCGATATGGCCCTTGCTCTCGATCCAGTTGCCGTTTTCGTAGCCGTCTTCGTCGACGCTGTAGGAGAAGAGATAGTAGCTGGGTTCGGCCGAGCCTCCCGAGATATAGGCATCCATCATTTCGGCATCTCCGGTCTCGAGAATTGCCTTTTGTCGATCCCAGGCCGAGAACGAATACTCAAACGGTACAACGGGCGAATAGACGGTCTCATAATCGGTCCCTTCGTAGGCTTTCGCCTCGCCGAGGATGTCGAGATCGGCTCCCGTAGCGGTGATATTCCGGCACTTGATGCCGTCGAGTTTGACGTTGAAGGTCTCGTTGCTGGTCGGCGTCCATTTGATGGTCTCCATCAGATATTGATTGCTCGGCGAGGCGTAATCCTCATCCGTGCTGTTCCAATATTCGTCATCGTCGATGGTATTCTGACGGAAGACCCGGTAGAGGTGTTCGGTCAGTCCCATCGGATTGTCAACCATCTTCAGTACGGGCTGCTCGGCCGTGGACTCCTCGCTGAGGGTGATGATCGTCTGACCCGGGATCTCCTCGGTCTTGGGGGTCGAGAAGTCGTTGGTCATGCCGTTGCCCGGGATGTTGAGGGTCGTCGTGCACTTCATCACGCCGAGGAATTCGTTGAGGTCGATGCCGAACTTTTCCTTGTAGCCATCGATCAGCGTTTTCTGCTCCTCGGTCAGTTCGGGAATGGCCGGGTTGGGGTTGACACGGATGCGCAGCGTCCCGGCAAGTTCCATGCCTGCGGGCAACTGGGCGGCATCGATGCCCACAGAGATGTAGATGCTCTCCGCAAGGAGGTTCTTGAGGTTTGAGATGACCTGGAATGACGCCGTTTTCGAACCTGCGGCGATCGTCACGGGGTTGCCCTCCAGACGGAGCAGCTCCTGCGTGTCATCCTCCAGACGGAAGGTCAGCGTCGTGGTCGTCTCGACCGACGACGTAAGGGACACCTCCACTTCGAGCGGCGTGGCATCCGACTCCGTGATGACGGCGTTGTTGTCGGCCGCCGTCAGATAGATCCTATTCGTACCGGAGTAACCGGTGGCTTTCTCTTCGTTGCAGGAGGTCATGGCGACGGCTGCCGTCAGCAGCACCCCGCCCCAAAAGCATACTTTTTTCATCTTTCTGCGTTTTTTTGATGGTGAATGTTCAGTTATCTGGTCCGATCCGGATTGGCTCATGCCGGATCAGTTCTCGATCTTGGGCCACCCCTCGTTCTGGGTGACGTTCTCGTTGTAGAAATACTCCTCCTGGGGGATGGGCAGCGTCCAGCGGTAGTCCGTGGCGTCGATGCGCTTGTCGCTGTTCCCCTGGCCCCAGTCGGCGAGCACCCCTTTGCGGTAGTGCTTCAGGTCGAACCAGCGCTCGCCCTCGCCGACGAACTCCTTTTGCTTCTCGGCGAGAACGGCCTGCAACAGGTCGTCACCCGTAAGCGCCTCGTCGAGCGGCCGGGCCTTGCGGCGTGTGAGGTATTCGTTGATCGCCGTGCGTGCCTCGCCGTCGTGGTTGCCCTGGAGGCAGTAGGCCTCGGCCAGTACGAAGCAGGCCGTCACGGTGCGCAGCTTGTGGATGCAGGAGATCTCCGTAGCGTCCCAGTTCATGCGGTTGTACTTGCCCAGGCAGCGCATCGTGATCGTCTCGCCCACGGTCTCGCCCGGAAGTTCCTTCGGATAGATACTCTCCTCTCCGCGCAGATCCCCCGTGTCGTAACTTGCCGCGAGCTCTTCGGAAACCTCCAGGAAATCGCCCTTTTCGGTGTCGTAACGCATGTCCAGATAGAACGGGACAGTCGTGTGACGCGAGAAGAGGCTCTCGGGACCGGCTCCACCGTTCCACAGCTGCCGGTAGTTCGTCTCCGTGAAAAGATCGTACCCGCTAGCCGTGGTCAGCACGAGATTGGCCCACTCGACCGCCTTTTCATACTGCCCGGCATAGAGCTCCAGCTCGGCAAGCAGGCACCGCACCCCTTGCTGGGAAATCCAATAGGCTGTTTCTGGACTGTTCTCCGTGGCTACGGCTTCAGTCAGCAGGGTGCGGATGTAGCCCACACAAGCGTCGATGCTCGAACGGGGCAGGAATTCCAACTCGAACTGCTCCTTGAGGATTACCCCGTCGCGGCTGCCGCCCTCGGAGATGTCCGGGGCAAAGAGGCGCAGCAGGTCGAAGTAACAGTAGGCCTTCAGAGCCTTGGCTTCGGCATTCACAGCCGCAAGGTCAGCCTGCTCGCTTTCGTTCTGCGGTGAGATCGCCACCGTGCGTTCGAGCACGGCATTGGCAATGGCAATCGATTCGTAGTAGCCCTGCCAGAGCGTGAGGGATAGATTCGTCATGGGCAATGTTTGCCATTTGTAGAGGTTGCCCAGGTCGCTGTTGCGCGAAATGAGCGAGGTGGTTTCGAAATCGTCGCTCAACACCGACAGCTCAAACTCCGGGTTGGGAAGTCGGTCGTAGGCCGAGGCCAACAACTCACGGGCCGTCGTCACGGAGGTGATGGCCGACGGGTCGGAGAGCTGGTTTTCATAGGGGATATCCAGCGTGCAGGCCGTGCTGCCCAGCATTGCAATCAGCCCCGAAAGTGCATATCTGATGATTTTTTGCATGGATGTCATTGTTTCAGAAGGTGAGACTGAGGTTGAAGGTCAGTACGGGTTGCATCGTCCCGGCCAGTGATCCGGTTTCGGGGTCCGACTCCTTGTAGGGCGTGATCATGAAGAGGTTCGAGGCCTGGAACGCCACGCTGGCATACTTGATCACCCCGCCGCAGTTGCGTTCGAGCCACGCCGGGGAGAGCCGGTAACGAAGCGACAGCATCGACATCTTGAAGTAGTCGCTCTTGCCGACTGTCATCGTGTTGGCGTAGTTGAGCGAGGCGATTGCCGAGGAGCTGAAGAAGGGCGAGTGGTAGATCTTGTTCTCGTCGCCGCGCTTAAACCACATGTTGTCGACCTGACCGCGGATCGCATTCTTGTTGGCGTCGTCCGTGTTGCGGACATAGGTGTAGTTGTAGGGGCGCACGCCTCCGAAGACATAGTAGAAGTCCATGTCCAGATCAAAACTGCGGTACGACAGACTCACGTTGATCGATCCGCTGTAGGGCGGCGTGCTGTGGCCCAACGCCACGATATTCTCTTTGGAGGGTGTCTCCGTGGCGGGGATCTCGCGACCGTCAGCCCCTCGGAAAACCGGAAGTCCCGTAATGGGATCGATCCCCAGCGACTCCAGACCGTAAAGCATGTCGTACGCCTTTCCCACTTCGTAATCGGGTATGATCGACTCGGCGCTGGCGTAGATCCGGTCGGCATAATAAAGATCCATCACCTTGTTTCGGTTGTAGGCCAGCGATCCACGCAGCCACAGACGCCAGGGATCCCGATCCACAACCTTGACCGAGGCGGAGAGTTCGTATCCTTCATTCCGCAGTACGCCGATGTTGCGCAGCATGGTCGAGAACCCGTTCGAGAGGGAGATGGGAACCGACAGCAGCGCATCCTCGGTATCCCGGCGGTAGAAGTTCACGCCGAGAGTCACTCGCTTGAAGAGTTCGAGCGAAAGCCCCGCATCGATCGATTCGGTCTGCTCGGGCTTGAGGTCCGTATTATAGAAGGCCAGGAGTTCCAGCAGACGGGCATCTCCATAGAAATCCGTCGAATAGGAGAAGGTTCCGATTGCCGAAGCCGAAGATACGCCAGCCAGATTGGCCATCTTGCCATACGAAGCCTTGAGGTTGAGTGACGTGATGGCACGGCTGTCGCGCAGGAATCCGTAGCGGGTCGGGGTCCAGCCCACACCGACGGCCCAAGCGGCGTTCCACCGTTTGTCGGCCGGGAGGATCGACGAGGCGTCGGTCTTGTAGGTGGCAAACAGGTCGTAGGTCGCGTCGAACGAGTACCCGAACACCAATCCGAATCCCATCTGGGCACTCTTCTCCTTGAGTGAGCCGACCGATGGTTTGCGGTTGCCGGTGATCGACTGGTTGATGGCCGCCGGTGACATCTGCGTGCCGACGCCGTAGCCCGTGATCGAGACGTTGTCCTGATCCGTCAGGTAGTAGTCCATGTTGCCGCCGATGGTCAGGTCGTGGCGTTCCGCAAAGACCCGATTATATGTCAGACGGATGTTCGACGACACGTTGGTCGTAACATTTTTGTTCTTGGTCAGACGACCCCGTTCGTTGATGGCCGCGCCCGACTTGCGCTCCTCAATCGAGGTCGAGGGCAGCAACGTGAGACCTTCGTCCAACATGAAATCCACACCCGCTACGGCATCGACGTCGAGACCTTCGACCGGGTGAAGGTTGAGCGATCCGCTTATGCCGGCATGCTTGTCGGTGGATTTGCTCTGGTATTGGCTCAGCAGGTCGTTGTAGGTATACTCCGAGGATTCGTTCGAGAAGGAGACCAGCGGGCTGGTTTTGGTCTCGTACGAGTTGAGCTGATAGACGAGGTCCGTCGGCGAGAAGGAGCTGCCGTTCGGGGTGTTCGTGATCGAGTATCCGGCGTCACTGGCCAGCGAGAGGTAGCCCCAGCGGCCCAGTCGTTGATCGAGGCTCATGCGTGTGGAGATGCGCTGCACATCGTTCCCGGGAACCCGGCCTCCCTGTTGGGAGTAGTTCGCTGAAATAAAGTAGGAGGTGTTGTCGTTACCTCCGCGGATGCTGATGTTGTGCCGCTGGTAGATGTTCGGGCGGATGAGTTCCCGGAACCAGTCGGTGTTGATGCCTCGCAGCGAATCGAGGATCTGAGAGTCCTGGGCGATCATTTCGTCGAGACTCGGATCGTTGGGGTAGTATTTGCGGTAATAGTCGGCGCTGTAGCGATACCCGGGGGTAGACGGATTTTGCAACAGACGTTCTATCTCCAGCTTTTCGTCGCTCTGCATCATCTCCACGCCGCGGCGGCCGCGCAGCGTGACGCCGATGCTGAAGTCGTAGTTAACTTTGAGTACTCCGTCGGGGTTTCCGCGCTGGGAGGTAATTTCGATGACGCCGTTGGCTGCCTTTACGCCGTAGAGGGCGCATGCCACAGCATCCTTGAGGACCTTGATCTCTTCGATGTCGGCAGGATTGAGCGTCAGGAAGGCATCCGAAGAGATGATCTGTCCGTCCATGACGTAGAGGGGTTCGTTGGCCGTATCTCCGGCTCGGAACGATGAGTTCCCGCGCAGACGGATCTGGGGTTTCGAGCCCAGGTCGCCCGTGTTGGTGACAATCAGTCCCGGAACGGCTCCCTGCAGGGCGAGCGACATGTCGATCATCGGTTTGTCGTTCAGACGTTCCATGTCTACGCGCTGTACGACGCCCGATTTGGCACGGATGTCGAGTTCGTTGATGTTGCGGCGGGCGACCACGACCACTTCACCCACATCGGTAGCATCCTGCTGCATGGCGGCATCCTGAACTTTCTGTCCGGTATACTTTACGGATACTTCCTTCATGCCGATGAAGGTGAAGAGCACGATGTCTCCCATGGCCCATTCTCCGCGCAACGTATAGTGCCCGTTGGTGTCGGTAACGGTTCCCTGCATGGTGCCTTTGATGCGCACGGTGGTACCCGGAAGGGGCTGCCCGTGGTTGTCGGTGACAGTGCCGCTCAACTCGCAATGTTGCTTGACCGTTTTTTCTTGAGCCCAGCTACCCATGCTTGGCAACACTGGCAGTATCCAGGAGAGGAGAATTGCGAGGTAATGTTTTTTCATTCAGAGCCGGTTTGTTCGTATATATAACATTATGTTGGATATGGAGATGTGCTCGATAGGACTGTAGCTTGCTCGCTTATGGAGCTCGGAACGCATTCTCAAGAGTTTTTGCAGATTTAAACCTATTTAGACTGAAAAACATCGTTAGCTGCGTTGTGACTCGCATTTTCAAATACGGGGACAAAAGTACTTTCAAGGGAAAAGAGAAACAATCCCGAGTTTTAGGTATTTCCCAGTATCATGAGAGTTCAGCTTGCATAATAAAAACGGAGCTCCCTGTGAGCCTGAAATTCTCGTCATTACTGCTTATATTTTCCTCGATAACCTTGGATGCTTTCGTTGGCAGAGACTGTTATAAGTGATATGGTTAATTATTATGGCTCCTCCTCTACATGATGTAATGTCATTTTATGAAGATTGGCGGACTTGATCTTCTCCGGGGAACTTGCCAGAATGGTCTCGACCTTTTTCAAGGAGGCGTCATCTCCCAGACTGGACGCTTTCAGCGGCGTTACGGGTGCTTTTTCCCCATTCTCATCCAGCACGGTATATACCAAACCGTGGTATGGCCTTCCTGCACGTGATCCTTGCGGCTCTTCTACACCGATACGATACAGGGCGAGTAGCGCTCTCAATTCCCGTCAGGATCTTCAAATATCAGTCTTGTCGACAATACGGAAGCCTTTCCCTTGTTGACTTTCAACTGATTGTAATTCAGAATACCATACGCACTCTTTCCGGTAGTTATGTTGGCTATCATTTTGTCTTAATTTTTGAACTGTGGCAAAAATCTTCTCACTGACAGCAATCAAATTGCGTGTTTCATTTTCCAGTTTATAGAGCATTGCGAGAGCTTTTTTCTGCGAGAAATGGATGTGCAGCATCTTTACAACCTGATTGTAATTGACTCCGATTTTACGGTATAGAGCATTGTGGGAGGATAGAATGGTTGCAATCTCAGTCACACCTCGATCCATTTGGATGACGCGAAATGTTTTGTCAAAGATCCGCCTCTTGATGAAACGAGCCATAGAATGCACACCGGATTTCTCGAACATGGTCAGGAAACGGGCGTATTCTTCGTCCGTAAATCGGACCATGACGCATTTATTTGCCGGATCGGCTTTGCGAGGCCTGCCCGGTTTCCTTTGTTTGTCGGGAGTAATAAGGTCTTCCATAGCATTCAATTTTGCATGGAGGAGACGAAGCTCCTCGGTGTTTAATGCAGACCGATATCCAGCAGACGGATCGATGCCGTTACGTTGGTCTTGTGCCGTTTGCGGATGATCCAGAGGTTGCCGTCGAAGCCGGTGCTGATGTCATCGGGCTGCAGCTCGCAGACGTCGATATAGGAGAGTGCCGTGAAGCAGCTGAAGATAAAAAGGTCGCGGACCTGTTCAAGCCGCCGGGAGGGGAACGTGTAGCTGTGTGTAGAACTGAGTCTTGGCCTGATCGACGGTAATACGGGCAATAATCGGCGCTTTCCCGCTCTTTTTTAAGGCCGCTCTCTTTACGAAAAAGAGTACTTTGAATGTGTTTCTCATAATCCCATTTTTAGAATTACAAAGTTAAATTAAATAGTTGTAAATGAGATTTGTACGGCACAGACAAAAGGCGACAAAAGGGAGCCAATTTGCGACTTCTGGTGACCTAAAATCGGTAAACAAAAAAAAGGTCACGATTTGGACACTGGAATTTGTCGGAAATTGGCTTTTCGGTGTCCGTAAATGGCTGAATCCAGAAATGAAAAAACCTCGCAAGACACTGATCTTGCGAGGTTTGGCGGAATTCTGTCCGGATTTGTCCGGATAAGGAGTGAACCCGCTTGGTATCTGAAAATAGCCCTTTTTATTACCAAATATCAAACGCCATCTTATTCTGTATCAGAGCCTTCCGACATTCAATAACATTGTTCATTTTGAGTGAGTAACACAATGTGGTAACACGGTTAATAAACACTCGCAACGGACTCTCTTCGTCCGCTCATTTGCAAATGTACAGCTTTAATTTGAATTTATGGTTCTTTTTATGGGGTTATTTTCTCTTGTTTTCATTTGACTGACTCGCACAAAAAACCACAGGCCTCTACTTTAAGTGCCTTAAAATGAGCATTAGAGTATGATTTAGAGTATGAAAATGGGTCTGATTGATAAATAGCTCTAAAATCCTTCAGATTTCTGTTGTGTATTTTGTTTTTTACAAGGCCTGCCCCGTACCTTTGTGTCGCTTCACGGTTGAAAGGTACCACAATCGGAGGCAAATTGTCACACTAAAATAACAGAATTATGAAACAGGAACATTATATCAAAGTCGTGAACGATGTGGTTCAACGAATGGAAAGACACGCCGATGTAGTGATGAACGTGAAGCAGGTGGCGGAATATCTCGGCTTGTCAGTCGGAGCCGTCCGCAAGCGTTGCCAGCGCAATCAGTTGCCCTATCATCTCAATGCCAAGCATCTTTATTTCAGCAAACTTGAAGTGGATGCAGCTTTACTCAACCGAAAATAAAATGAGAGTGCGTTCTTTTGATTATATGGGGCAGTTTTGGCGGGAGAATGAAATACAGATGTTCTCGGCAAAGGAAACGCAACTGTATTTCTTTCTCTTGGCGGAATGTAGACGCCGATGTTGGCAAGTCCCTTTCGGATGCAGTACACAACGAATCACCAACAATCTTGGCATAAGCCGTCAGACGCTCTGTCGATTAAGAAAGAAACTGCAAGACCGTGGGCTTATCGCTTACGAGGAGGGAAAGAACAATTCTTCCGTTCCCGGTTACACTCTTTTGATAAAAGCAGACATCCAAACAGTACAGCAAAATGTGACGGCAAATGGAACACAGGATGGAACAGCAAGTGGAACGGCAGATGGAACTATTATAAATAAAGATATGGTCAAAATAAATAAACCTATTATTTCTAAAGAGGAGCCTTTGTCTTTGACTGAATTGCGAACCATTTTACAAAACGACCGTGAATGGTTGGATAACGTAATGGAGTATGTAAACAAGCGGGGAATGGAACTGGAAGGCAAAAGAATACAGGAAATGCTTGCTGAGTTTTTTCTATATCTCCAGACGTGCGGCATTAAGTCAAAAACAGCGGCCGATGCGCAGCAACACTTTGTGAACTGGCTGATGAAAAAAGGAAATAACAGGGGCTACAGGCAGAAGGCTCATCCTGCTTGGCAAGTCGGCGTAAAACTTACTGATGACAATCCGGACAAATTTAAAAACACATCAGAATGGTAGATATTAATTCAGACAACAGAATAGATTTCAGGGCAGCAGTAAATTTCTTTGCAGAGCGAAAAGTGTGCCTGCAACCGCAACGGCTGCATATACATTTACCCAATGCCAATAAAGTGTTGGATGCCGGGTTACGGCATTTCTTGGGCTGTAACTACATGTGGCAGCCCGAATATGACAAGGTGGCGGACTGGCTGACCGACAACAAAGGATTAGGATTGTTCTGCATGGGCAACTGTGGCAGAGGTAAGACGACCATTTGTTTACAGATACTTCCTTGTATCATACAGCACTATTTTCACAAAGTATTCTCCATTTGTCTTGCACGTGAAATGAACAGGCACTATACCGAAGTGATGCGTAGCCATCTGCTCGTGATTGATGACATAGGGCGTGAAGAACCGTATCAGGAATACGGCAACCGCTTCAACGTGTTCCCCGATTTTGTGGATGACTGCGAGCGTAAGGGAAAATTTTTGATTACGAATACCAACTGCACCAAAGAACAACTGGCAGAAAAGTATGGAGAACGTACCCTTTCCCGACTGAAAGCAACAACACGGTTAGTGGTCTTTGCAGGAGAGGACTTGCGGCATGGATAAATGCTGGGCTTGCCCAGATATAGCCCATTATAACTTCTCCGCAAGCTGCGAAGTTGTGGGCTCTCCCGAGGGGCTTAGGACGCTGCCCTAAGAACCCGGCAAGGACTTTCAGCCCTCTGCAACCCGACCAAAGAGTGGCCCCCTCTTTGGAAACTCCGCCCAGTGGCTTTTGCCCCTGAGAACCCCAAGCAGGAAGTGACCCTCTCCCTACACCCACCGATTAAGACTAAGCCCTAATAACCCGTTTTGTGAAACTCAAAAAAAACAGACAAGCTATGGCACTGAAAACATCCGTAAACATCAAGCCATGCAACATCGGCAGCAGCGAGGCGCACAACAGGCGGACAGCGGAATACCTTGCCAATATCCGCAAGGAAAAGTTCTACATCCGCACCGACCTCATGGCAGGAAACGAAACGTGGGTATCACCTGATTTCGGTGAAGCCACGCTCACCGACCGCTACAATCAGATAGCCGCAATGGTCAAGGAAAAGACAGGTCGGGCGATGCAGACCAAAGACCGGGAACGGATGAACAAGAAGACGGGCAAGGTGACCATCGTCCGTGGCAGCACTCCGCTCAAGGAGGGCGTGGTCGTCATAAAGGGTGACACCACGATGGAGCAGTTGCGGCGTTTCTGTGAGGTGTGCAGGGAACGTTGGGGCATAACCGCCCTGCAAGTGTTCATCCATCGTGACGAGGGGCACTACGGAACGCCCGGTGACAATGCAACATGGAAGCCCAACCTGCACGCCCATATCGTATGGGACTGGATGAACCACGAAACGGGCAAGTCCTGCAAATTAGACGAGAAAGCCATGAGCGAAATGCAGACCCTTTTGGCTGAGTGCTTGGAAATGGAAAGGGGCACCTCAAAGGAGGTGACGGGCAAAGAACATTTGGAACGCACGGACTTTATCATCACCAAGCAGAGGCAGGAGGCAGAAAAAGCAAAAGCCGAAAAGAAAGCCGCCCTTGCCGCAAAGGAGAAAGTCGATGCGGAACGGCAGTTCATTGAGGGAGAAAATAAGGTGAAAGAAAAATACCGCCAGTCCCTTGATAAAGACATTGCCAACAAGGAGCGTCAATTAAAGGACGAGCGCAAAGCGAAAGTGGACAGCATACTTGACAGCTTCGGCAATCTCGTAGGGGTCGGCAAGTCGGCGGCGATGGAGAAGGAAATCATCCGGCTGAAAGCCGAGAACGAGCATATCAGAAAAGCCTTTCCGAATGCAGTAAAAACTAAGGTAGAGGAAATGGCAAAGGTATTGGTTGCTGAGAAGCAGGAAGCCGAAGCGGAACGTGACAGGGCTTTGGTGCAGTGCCGTTCACTTGCCATTGAAAGGGACAAAGCTGTACGGCAGCTTCAGGAGCAAAAGGACGGCGAACGGCAGCGCATCGACTTTGTCGTAAGCCGTGCCACGGCGGAGAAAGACAAGACCATCCGTCTGTTACAGGATGCGCTGAAAGCGAGTCGGGATATTCTTAATTTGCTTGCCGGCATTCTCTACAAGGCAAGCGAAGTCTTTAAGCAAGCCATTGATGCGATTATCCATTTCGGCACGGAGTGCCACAAGTCTTTCTTTGCCCCGTCCGAAGCAGCCGACATCAAAAGCGTGATGCAGGAGTACGGAGAAACAACCGAACAGCAAAATGCGGTCGGAGCATGGCTTTGTGGTTATGCGGAGAGCCGACAGCCTTTTGACGAAATTAAACATCGCCATACACTCAAAGAGGTTGGCGATGTGGCGAAGGGGAAGTATGATTGGAAAATAGAACGAAAACAATTAAGACTGTGAAGTACAACAGTCTTATTATGTGGTTACTTTGCGGAGGCTGTGTCTTGTCGCTTAAAGAAATAGGGCAAAATGGAAATGGCAATCCTTTCCCATTTTGCCCAAACTGTTATTTTGCGCCTTAGCTGTGGGAAAAGAAAGTATGTGCCACAGCGTAAGCATTACGATGGATAATGCTTTTGATTTCTGTCTGAAGACGGTTTATCTATAAGACTTACGGTATATTTCCACACAGTCCTCGTGCGACATTTCCACTGGGTCTGCCATGAAGAGTCCGGCGGTAGTTTCGCGGGCGTTCTTGGCAAACTGCTCAAACTCATCGGGACGTATGCCATAGTCTGACATCTTCAATCCGTCCACCCCGCAGGCACGCTGCAAGTCAACGAGCGCCTTCACAAAGTCCATAGGCTCGCTGGCATCCTCCTTACCAAACATCTTAGCCATGTCAATAAACCGTTCGCCACGGACGTTGTGATTGATGAAATAGGTATAATATTCACGCGAAATCATAATCAGTCCGGCACCATGCGGCAGAGCCGGATGATAGGCGCTCATGGCGTGTTCCATGGCGTGCTCGCTGGTGCATGAGCCTGTCATCATGGCGTACCCTGACATGGTGTTGGCAAAAGCGACGTGCTCACGGGCTTCCATGTCGTGCCCGTCTTTCACGGCACGTGCAAGGTATTTGCCTACATTCTCAATGGTTGCACGGGCCACCATGTCGCACATCAGGTTGGACGCGCGGCTGATGTAACACTCCGTGGCTTGCAGCAAAGTGTCAAAGCCCTGATAAGCCGTGTAGGTAGGCGGAACGGTAGCCATCAGTTCCGGGTCGACGATAGACAATGTCGGGAAGAGAACAGGATAAACAATACCCATTTTCTCGTTCGTGTCGGGATTGTTGACTACACCGCCGCAATCAACTTCCGAACCCGTACCGGCTGTCGTAGTAATGGCAACGATGGGTAAAGGATGGTTCTCAATAGGTTTGCCTTTACCCGTACCGCCTTGCACATAGTCCCACAAGTCTCCGTCGTTGGTAGCCATCAAGGCTATGGCCTTTGACGCATCCATCACGCTGCCTCCGCCCAATGCCACCACGAAATCACACTGTGACTCACGTGCCGTTGCTGCGCCATCCATGATTACGGGCTTCAGCGGGTTGGCACCGATTTTGTCGAACACCACATAATCCGCACCTGCCGATTTCAGTTGGTTCTCCGTACGCTCCAGATAACCGTTGGCTCGCATGGACTTACCGTTTGAGATGACCAGCAGTGCTTTCTTTCCGGGCAGCTGTTGCTTGCCCAATTCATTCAATGCCCCTTGCCCGAAGTACCACAAGGTAGGCATAAAAACCTTAAAACTCATACAAAATCCTTTCTTTATTTTAATATTAACTTAACCGTTGGCGATATTATTGTCAGCTGCACGTCGATGGTTACAGTTTCAAATGGTGGCCTTTCAGCTTCCAATACATGGTCTTTTGCCCTGTGAAAGGTGGCCTTTTGCAGTTTAAAAGGTCGTCTTTTGCAAACCTGTCAGCAGCAAGTGAAAACCGTAAGTATAAGCCTCCCGAATGTAACAAACCGGAAGTATCTGCGGCGACGGGCACAAATAATCACGCCAACGATTTATTACTGTTTTATTTTTCAAACTTCTCCTTGTCCAAATACTTGACCACTCTGGCCGGATTTCCTACTACTACGGCGTAAGGCGGCACGTCCTTCGTGACGACGCTGGCTGCCCCCACGATGGCATATTCGCCCACCGTCACGCCCGGCAGAATGGTACTCCCCGCTCCAATCCATGCTCCGCGGCAGATATGGATGGGCTTGCAGAGCAGCAATGGACGGTCGTAAGGGTCGTGATTGTTGGTGATGAGCTGTGCGTTGGCGGCTATCATGGCGTCATCGTCGATGGTGATGCCTCCGGCGGACATCATCAGGCAGTTGCTCATCACCATTACGCCTTTGCCTATCTTCACGGGGCGCGCAAGCACGAGCGTGAGCGGTGCCGTCACCATGCTGCCTTCGCCGATGTTGTCCTGAAACAGTTCGTGAAGCACGGCATTGTACTCCTCTGTGCCAGGCATCGTATGGTTAAGTTTAAATACCAGACAGGCGGTGCGCTGACCGTCGTCATCGCGTTCCTTATCGGGAATTCTGAGGTCAATTACTTTTTCTTCCATTTTATTTACGTTTACTTAAAATATGAATTCTCTATTCTATTGCTGGTGCAAAGGTACGCCAAACACATGAATTCATACTTATACGGATTACTGAAAGGAATAGATGTTTTACAGAAATGCTTCTTTTACCGCATAATAATCGATTATCCGGCAGTAATGATCAATATTTTCAGTACCTTTGCGCTCGTTGAAAGGAAAGAAGCATGAGTGATATTTTAGACTTGAGAACGATAGATGATTACAACCAGTTTCATGGACTTGAAACGCAGCATCCGCTGGTAAGTTTAGCCGACTTCTCAAAAATGGAGAAGTGCCCCCACCGCCGAATGCGTTTAGGCTTTTATGCCATTCTGCTGAAAGACGAAATATACGGGCAGCTGACTTACGGACGCAACAAGTATGACTATGAGGCAGGCACGCTGGTCTTTATTGCGCCCGGTCAGGTGATAGGAATTGATGACGGCGGATATACGCCGCACCCGCAGGGCTATGGTTTGTTTTTCCATCCTGATCTGACACGTGGCACATCGCTCGCCCACAAGATAAAGGACTATACATTCTTCTCATACGAAGTGAATGAGGCTCTGCACATGTCAGAACGCGAACGGCAGACCGTATTCAACTGTTTCGGTGAGATAGAAGAGGAACTCAGGCACGACATTGACAAGCACAGCAGGAGTATCATCGTTTCCAATATTGAGGTGCTGCTCAACAACTGCCTCCGTTTCTACGACCGCCAGTTCGCCACCCGTTCCGTCATTAACAGTGATGTGCTGACCCGCTTCCGTACGCTGCTGAACGATTATTTCAATTCCGACAGACCTGAGGAGCAGGGATTGCCTTCGGTGGCATGGTGTGCCGACCAGCTACATTTCTCCGCCAACTATTTCGGAGACATGGTAAAGATGCAGACTGGGAAATCCGCCATTGAATGCATCCATCAAGCAGTCATTGACAAAGTAAAAGACCTTCTTCTTGAAACAGACAAGACAATCAGCGAGATAGCCTACGAAACCGGCTTCAAATATCCCCAGCACCTGACCAGGCTGTTCAAGAGTACAGCCGGATGCGCCCCGAAAGAATATCGGGAAAATGCCGGAACCCTATAAACAAAATCTTTTTCAGTAACGCTTGACCGTACGGCTATATAGCCATGGTCAGGCGTTTCTTTCAATAATAATTCTTCTTCGTGTTTGGCTGGCTAACTCAAACATTAACAAATTCAATTCATCAGCCATACTACCTTTGTCTGCTATTACTTATAATTGCGGTATTTAAGACTTGAACAACACCACAGACTTCCATATCGGGGCGAGATGTTTCCTTGCTTGCATAAAGTGATTGACTTTTGCCAATCAAGACTCTACTTTGAATGTCAAGGCAAGCAGACATTCGCGAAATGCCGGGGAGTATAGCAAAGTTCTCACAAAGAACTGATGATATACTTGATTTATAGTTTATTTGTACCATTTTTGGCCCACTATCCATATAACATTTAGAGTGTATAGAGGGGGTCGTCATTTTAACGACCCCCTCTCGATATAAGCACCTTAGCTCTTACTTGCGGTAATTTTTTATTTCCAAACCCTGAACATCCTATCTCCAATGTTCTGCGACACATATTGCATGGGCAGTTTCGCATAGATTTCGGTTGTCCTTATAGAGGTATGCCCCATCATAATTTGCAGCACCTCTTTGGATATTCCTTGCCCAAGAGCCACCGTACAGGCGAATGTATGGCGGGCAATATGTGTGGTTAAAGGAAAAGGACAGCCGAGAGCCAAGCCTATGCCTTTAAGGAATTGATTGTACTTCTGATTGGAGGTTATCTCCATATTGAAGTTGTTACGCTCCAAGATTTTCCGTGTGATGGGCAGGATAGGTGTGACAAACTCATTTCCTGTCTTTATGCGGTGACCGTCAATGTAGTCCTTACCGTCAATGGAAACAACGTGCTGCTCGTAGTCAAATGATTTGGCATCGCTGTATGCCATGCCTGTAAAAGTCTGGAAGAGGAAGAAATCAAGATACTTGTTCATTACTGCATCCGTGCTCTCCTCTCGCATACGGATTAGCTTTTTCAGTTGAGCTTCGGTAAGGTGAGGACGGTCACTTTTCTCCCCACGCTTGTCTTGGAACCGCTCGTATGGGTTCTCTTTGATGAGCCCAAGGCGGAAAGCTTCGGACACATACGACTTGAACCGCTTGTGGTAGTTGTGGATGGCTGCCTGACTTCTGACGATTGGTTTGCCTTTGGTGGTATAGGTCTGTTCTTCCCTGATGAAAAGATCAAACTGATAGATATGTTGCAGGGTTACATCATCAAAAGTCTTGAACTTGCCGAAACGTTCAAGTGCTTTGTAGGTGGTCAGATGTCCCTTTCGAGTACCTTCACGGAGCGGACGATTATTAATACGCTCCCTAAGCCACGCCATAAAGTTACGGCGGTTGCCGCCGTCCGCACTCAAGTAGGTCTTGAATTGAGCGATAGTCATATCGTCCTTGTTCACCTGCATGGCGATAAGGATATGCTCGAATTCGGTTACTTTTTTCTGGATTTCCTCGTTGATGACAACGGCACGCGGATGATTCACCACCACCCCATTCTCCCATTGGTCAAGGGTAACGCTATGCCCTGAATGGAAATAACAGCGTTCACGCTGGAGACAGACCACAATTTCGATAGCTCCCGCCACTGTTGTCGTGGCTTTCTTCTTCCGGTTGAAGAACAATCTTACGTACTTACTCATAATGGTAACACATTTGTGAGATTGGTAACACAGCTATGGTAACACAAAACCCGTCCAAAAGGGGCTTTTTACGTCCAAGTGTGTCGCTTTTTCTCGTTTTTTTTGATGGTGTCACCACCTTTTATGCTGCCTCAAAAAAAGATGTAACTAATTGAACGCCAACAGTATTATACGAATTAAAAAGAAAAGGTCTTCACCTCTGAAGACCTCTCTTTGGTGATCCGCTGGGGCTCGAACCCAGGACCCCAACATTAAAAGTGTTGTGCTCTACCTACTGAGCTACGGATTCTCCCGTGCTGTTAATCAGTTGATTATGGAGATTGCAGCCTTCTGTGATTGGCTGTATGCGTACCCTATGTAGAACCTACTTTCCGACTGCTGGTTAATAGAAAATGTCTTGTAAAATATTGATAGTCATTGTGTTCATCTATGGACTATCCGTAATCTGTCGTGTGATACTTTTCCATAATTGTTTCATGCGTTAAGTTCGTTGATGTAGAATGTTTTTGATGCAAAAATGAAAGGACAAACTTTTGCAAAGTCTGTCCTCGGGAACTGTTAGATGCTTTTGTATTTATACAAACTGTTCCAAATATTTTTCATTGAAGCCAGCCAGCGAAAAGCGGAACTCTTTCTTGGTTCCATTTTGTGCCGTATAGTTGAACACAATAGTATCACTGTGGATATGCGCTTCAAAAAGATTGAGCGGATATCCGATTGGTGGAATGGTAATTACATTCGGAAATTTTGCGATGTAGGGGCCTTGATTGGACTCTTGAGGTGGTAGTGTAAAATTGAATCCTATTTGTAGAAGACCTCTTTTTAGAAAGGAGATTGTAGCGGCTTGAGTAAGGTCTATATCGAGTTCAAGGAAGTAGTAGAACTCAACGGGTGTGGGATTATCTTTTCGGCGTCCTACAAAAAGACATATTCCATCAAGATCATAGGATATGGATTTGGCAACATAGGAGATTTCAATATCATTCAATATCTCTGTGCCCGTTTGTCAATCTGTTATCGGTGTTTTTCTTTTCATTTTAGCTAAAATTTATATTGTGATTAAATCTTTGATTATGATGTAAATATAGCTAAAATTTATGAATTATGCAAGTAATATAAAAGGACAAACTTGTGCAGAACGGTATAATATAGACCGTCTGCACAAGTCTGTCCTAAAAAATCGAATCAGCCGTTATTCTTCCACAAACAGCCTTTCTTGAATCTTTCTGCCAATATCACACAAATACTGCCCGATATATATAAGATGATTCGTGCCATTTGGCCAAATTTCTCTTGTTCATCTGACAACTTAAAATCGGCTCGTATCTGTTCATACGGTTTCCATTGTTTGTTTGTCAGATTCATATCGACGAGCGCAATACTGGTTGTAGTATTTTGGGAACTTTGCGTAAATTCTGCGTATTCAGACTCCCAAAGCATGTCGATTTTATGATGCAGTTCAGCTAACAAGGATTCTATCTTATTATCAGAAAGTGTTTGAGAAAAACACTCCCAACCGAATGCTACCAATAATAAAGATAGCCCTATAATTTGAAATTTCTTTGCCATATTTTTAATCTTTCTCCTGCCATGCAGAGACACAGCAGGAGAGATTGTGACATAAGTTTGTCAATTCAGACTATCAGAAATCATATCCGAAAATTTGATCAGCATATTCTTTCCAGCCATATGCAGCTTTATATGCCTCAACAGATTCATGAGGAACATAAAATTTCATATATGTGTAAAATCTATCCGAAGGAAATGTATTATGACTAATATCTGGAGGTGTTAATGCGGCACAATACAATGTGGAAAAGAAATAGAATGCATCTTCCCCAATCCTTTTAACGCTACTTGGAAGGAAGATACTTTCCAAAGAGAAAGAGGATGAATAGAATGCATGATTTTGAATTACCGTAATTTTTAGGTTATGACTTAAATCAACGGTGGTTAATCTATCACATTTGTAACAATTTATGATCTCCAAATTGGGGAAATAACCGATTCCCGTAAGGGTCTTAACATCATAAGCACTTTGATGATTATATATGTATCCAAGATCAATTTTAGTTACAGCATTTGCTTCAGTTTTAGACACCTTCCCGTCTTTATTGACGTCAAAGTTCTCATAGCAATACTGCATGAATACCACGTCATCCATGCAAGAGCAGACATCATCGGGATCAGGTAAGGGTGGCAGCCCTGGGGTTTCGTTATCGTCATCTTTTGAGCACCCTGTCAATAGCATCCCGAGCATGGATAGGCATAAGAACAACTTTTTCATGGTTGCAATAAGTTTAGGTTGTCGTCCCAGCACCTGAACGACGGTTCATCAAGTTTGATTTATAAAAGCAGAAAGCGTGGTGCTGAAAACTTATTTAGTTGATGAGGTCGTAGGAAACCTTGTAGATAAATAAGCAACAACACCACGCCGTATCCATGAATGGATAAGACGCGGCAAGAAGTCTGCCTATTCTCTCTACCTGATTAGAATTTCCTACGTTCCATCAACGAGAATAAGCTACACTTTCCGTGTATTCAATATGTTACTGCAAAAGTAACATATTCGACGGAAATTACAAAACATCTTGCCCATTCGGGTGTTGTTGCAGATACAAATTTCGCCAAAACAAAGTTTTCCGACAATAGCAATTCGTCTGGAAAGTAAACTTTGTTCTTCTGAATTTGGGCAGATTTGCACGAATTTCAACTTTACGCCTGCATAAACCCTGAAATTCTGCTTTTCGGAATCCTGAGAACCACGGATTCCGACTTTACGTCAGCATAAATTCCAGAACCGTAAGTTGCAGATTTTGCAGCAAATCGTAACGTGTAGATTGTGAGAAATATAGCTATCTCGCTATGTATTAGTGCGCTTTGTTCTGGAACATAAGAAAATACCCCTGCCGTCGTAAGACAGCAAGGGTATTTGTCTCTGTAAAGCGTTACTCCACAAACCAACTGTACTCGGTATCACCCTCCAAGGCCCGACCGATTCCTGCAATCAACTGCGTTGCATTCAGCGACCTGTCAAGGAAGGTGTCGATGTAGCTGGACTTGTTGGCTCCCGTAAAGAGGTTGTAGACCTTCCACAGGTCAATCTCGGGATTCGTCCCTCTGGAAAAGTTCTCGTCCGTGTAGTAAGCCTTTGCCACGGCATTGATGTGGCAGTCGGTAAACACCATGGCTGGCAGCTGCCGTTTCTCGGCCGTGGGCAGGTATTGATACAAGCGTGCCTTGCCGATCAACTGGGCAAACTGGTGTTCGCTGAGCGATTGCCGTTGTAAGGCTGCCATCTGCCGAATGTGCCGTTCGGCATCGTACTGCTGGAACAACTGCAACGAAGCCTCAAACAAGTCCTGCACGCTCATCACCCGCAACTCCCGCTTGAAACCGTCGGTCGATACACACAAGTTGCAGCAGACAAGGTTCTTGAAGCCGATGAATACCTTGAACTTCTCGACCGTCTTTTTCGAATAGAGATTTTCGTGGTTGTAGGCCCTTACTCCTCCGATCGAAAGATGGAGCCGATTGCCTGCCACCTCCTCGAAAATCGAGGGTATCTCAAAGCAGAAGGCCATGCGTTCGTAATAGATGGTCTTGTCCGTCTCCAGGAGCTGGTTCACGGGTTTGTGAATGGCCGCGGGAATCCGTCCCTTGATGATATGCGAAACGACAATATCGGGCGTGTCGATGGCCTCCTGGGGGAACATACGGTGAGCAGCGCCCAATACCGTTTCAATAAAACTCTGGTGGGAGATCGTCACCTCGTTGTCCTTGCTGAATACGGGAACGACACAATCATTCTTCAGATGGGCCATATCGACAGGCTTGGTATTGGCCTCGATAAAGTGACGGGTACGCGGTACACTCCCCAACGACACGATTGGCGTTGCGGGACGCTGCTCTACGATGGTTGCCTCCTCCACGGGAAGATTCAACCCTGCGGCAAATTCGGGTTCAGGCTGAAAGGCTGGAAGCATGGCTGGGAAGGTTTTGCGTGGAAGGATTCGATTGCGCGGTCTGCGTTAGGTTGCACCATTTGAGGATGGCTTGCCCCACGGCAGGGGTTATCGTGAACTCGGGACGACCCGTGAAGAGCCCCGTGCGGTCTTTGGAGGTGGTGGCCTTGTGGTTCATGGCGATGTCCAGCACGGCGGTGAACTCATAGTCCACGTTATCGCGCTGCACGGCCTTCAGGCCCACCTTCTCGGGCACCATCTTGCCGTTCTTGTCCGAGAGGACATAATCCTGCTTGGAGCGCATGGTGCAGATGATGTGGCACGAGGAGTTGAGAATGCGTTGGATGAAGGCATTCTGACGGGGTGTGACCTTGGCCCAGTTGGCAAAGGAGTTTCCTTGCAGGTTGGCGTGGAAATCGAGCAGGTAATCCCAGCAATGGGAGATGCTGTCGATAATGATGACCTCGGCTCCTGCCTGTTCACAGATGCCGATGGCCTCGATATAGGTCTCGGGGGAGTAGTCGGGCAGGGTGAGGACCTGATAATTGCCCAGATGGGCATAGAGATCGGCCGAGCCGTTCTCGGAATCGATGACGGCAACACGGGACCAGTCGGAGGTCATGCCGTAAGCAATGAGGAGCGAGGAGTAGGTCTTTCCCGACCCCGAGGCTCCAGCCAGTGCCAGCCTCATTTTGGCTGCACGGCGCATGGATGGACGTAATTGCATAAAGCGACAAATTAGATGATGAATAAATACACTCATCATCTGTCTGTTGCTTTTGTTGTTAGTCTGGAAAAATTCCCGATAACTGGCCACAAAAAATCCCTCCCCGAAATTCGCTTTCCATGCCGAACAAGGGGAGGGGTGTTTTACGGGGTGTATGGATGTGGGCAGTATTCATGTAACTAATGTGCTATCATCCGATCTCTTACGATAACTATACACGCCGTTGTTTTTCCATTGATTTTCGGTGATGTCATTTTCACCTCGTATCATTTGGCGAGATCGGTCGCTTTTGCGGTTTGTTGAATACCCAAACTGTCGTATATCTTTTGCAGTTCCGTTTTGACCTTATTCTTTGCGATGGATGCCTGCTTGGCAAAGGTCTCATTTATCATCTTGACAATCTTGCGTTCAACAGGAACAGACCACCGCTTTGTCAACTCCCTGCGGATGTTGCCTACATGATATTTC
>NZ_NFIA01000035.1:0-620 GCF_002159375.1 Alistipes sp. An54 | reverse complement strand
TGGGGGTGCTTGAAGTTCGTGACCGCAAGGAGCGACCTAGGGCAAAACCGGTGACTGGGGCTAAGTCGTAACAAGGTAGCCGTACCGGAAGGTGCGGCTGGAACACCTCCTTTCTGGAGAGTATGACTTTTCGTAGACAGATTCTTCTACGGTTTTCTCTCAAACTAACCGGTATTTTTTGTTATACTTGAGTGGAGTTGTCCGCTTTACAGTCCCGTAGCTCAGTTGGTTAGAGCACTACACTGATAATGTAGGGGTCTGCAGTTCAAGTCTGCACGGGACTACAACGAAACTCGGGGGATTAGCTCAGTTGGCTAGAGCACCTGCTTTGCAAGCAGGGGGTCAAGGGTTCGACTCCCTTATCCTCCACTCGGAATCGCAGGATTCCAACGTTCATTGACATGATTAAGGAGATGAGATAGAGTCTCACACAGCGAAGTGTGAGAGTTGTAAGAAAGTATGAAAGGGCGCATGGGGAATGCCTAGGCTCTTGGAGGCGAAGAAAGACGTGGTAAGCTGCGATAAGCTCCGGGGATTTGCAAACAAGACTTGATCCGGAGATTTCTGAATGGGACAACCCGTCAGGTAGAAGACCTGACATCCGGCAACGGAGGCCAACC
>NZ_NFIA01000034.1:0-804 GCF_002159375.1 Alistipes sp. An54 | reverse complement strand
TTCCTCTACCAAATTTAGACATTTTTTATTCTATCCCAAAATATTTCAACCTATTATTTTTTCTTAAGTGCATTTTTTCAATCGACTTATTCGAATTGTGTACTAAAACGGATACTTACCGAGTTGCAGACCATCTACCGCAAGGAGTTTCCGCTGGAGCGGCAGACGCTGGTCCGCGACGTCTTCATCTTCGCCGCGTTCACGGGGCTGGACTTCATCGACGTGCAGCAGTTAGCCCCGGAGCACATTGTCCACGACAACAACGGGAACCTGTGGATCCGCAAACCCCGTCAGAAGACCAAAAATATGTGCAACATCCCGCTGCTCGACTAGGCGCAAAAAATTATCGACCGTTACAGGGATCACCCCTACTGCCAGACGCACGGCGTATTGCTTCCCGTATGCAGCAACCAGAAGACGAACTCCTACTTGAAGGAGCTGGCCGACATCTGCGGCATTCGCAAGAATCTTTCGACTCATACGACAAGACATTAGCTTTAGAAATATCCTCTGAATGAGAAATATTTACAGAAGTAAGCCGGTTGAGAACTAACGATTTGGAGACAAGCGATATTCTCTGAATCACTTGATTCTGCATAGCCGAAAAGAACGCATCTCGAATGTAAAAATAAGATGTATTCCTGTTTTCGCCAAAATTACACGCTGATTCTAATACTCGCACTCATTCATTAAGTCAATCTTCAACGGTCCCGTCCCAGAATCAGCACATCTTTATGCCAAGGTCGTTTTTCGACCGGAACTCAATTAATAGTGCCCCAAACTCCCGGGAGGATTATATCAGGC
>NZ_NFIA01000033.1:0-1143 GCF_002159375.1 Alistipes sp. An54 | reverse complement strand
GCCTGATATAATCCTCCCGGGAGTTTGGGGCACTATTAATTGAGTTCCGGTCGAAAAACGACCTTGGCATAAAGATGTGCTGATTCTGGGACGGGACCGTTGAAGATTGACTTAATGAAGGAGTGCGAGTATCAGAATCAGCGTGTAAATTTGGCGAAAACAGGAATACATCTTATTTTTGCATTCGAGATGCGTTCTTTTCGGCTATGCAGAATCAAGTGATTCAGAGAATATCGCTCGTCTCCAAATCGTTAGTTCTCAACCGGCTGACTTCTGTAAATATCTCTCATTCAGTGGATATTTCTAAAGCCAAAGTCTTGCGCAATGCGTCGAGAGATTCTTGCGGATGCCGCAAATGTCGGCGATCTCCTTCAGATAGCTGTTCATCTTCTGGTTGCTGCATACGGGGAGCAGCACGCCGTGCGTCTGGCAGTAGGGGTGATCCCTGTAACGGTCGAGGATCTTTTGCGCCTCATCGAGCAGCGGAATGTTGCACATGTTCTTGGTCTTCTGACGAGCCTTGCGGATCCATATCTTGCCGTGAATGTCCGCCACCAGATGCTTCGCCTTGAGCTGTTGCACGTCCGTAAAAGCCAGACCCGTCAGGCAACAGAAACAAAAAATGTCGCGGATCTGCGCCAGCCGGGTGATGGTAATCTCCTTGTTGAGCATGGTTTTCAACTCCTGCTTTTCGAGGAATTCCCGTTCGACAGGATCCAGATGAAACCGAATTTGGGCAAAAGGATCCTTTTTCATCCACCCTTTAGATAAGGCAATGCGAACTATCTTCTTAAAATTTGCGAGGTAACGGGTGGTGGTATTATGGCTGCATTTGCGCACGGTCTTCAGATGTAGTTCGTAATCCTCGACAAACTGTCTACTCACCTCATCCAGAAAACAGTCCTCCTTTTTATAGGTCGTGCGCATAAATTCTTTGACCAAAAGCAAAGAGGTATCGTATCGTTCAACCGTACCTGGAGCAAAATTGATTCCCATCAGCACTCGGCACTTGTCATTGTGTTCCCGGAAGACCTCCATCAGCGTGTGACGGTCCGACTGCTCCTTGCCCAGATAGCGGTTCAGAATGATTTGGGCGGAGACCTCTTTCTTGTCGAGTTCGAGGTCCCTTTGAATCCGCAGAAT
>NZ_NFIA01000032.1:0-1921 GCF_002159375.1 Alistipes sp. An54 | reverse complement strand
TCTTTGCGATGGATGCCTGCTTGGCAAAGGTCTCATTTATCATCTTGACAATCTTGCGTTCAACAGGAACAGACCACCGCTTTGTCAACTCCCTGCGGATGTTGCCTACATGATATTTCAACGCCTGTACCTTGTCTGTTCCCAATTCCTCGTAAGCCTGTTTTACCAATGGATATTTAACCGCTATTTGAGCGCATAAATCCTCGTAGCTATCCAACGAAAAGAATGGCTTGGTTGTTTTCAGGCGGTGGTATTCATCGAACAGGTCTTTGAACGTAACCCGTGTATTGTTTTTATCCTCCAGCTTCTCGATAATTTCGCTGAATGAATGCTGTGTAATGGAGTACCCGTTTCGTTTCAGTTCGCTGGAAAGGTTTACATAGGTTCTGTAAATATGGCGGCATATCTTGAAGTTTACAATATCCATATTGGCCAGATTCTTATCCACGACCAGCTTGTTGTCCTCAATCCTTACATATTGTTCGTTGATGTATTTGATTTTCGATAAGGTCTTTTCCCGTACCGTATCGCTCAACTTGTTTATCTCGTCAGCATAACTTACCGCCTCTGCAAGCACTTTCTTTGTAGATGCCACATATTCATCCAATGTTACCTCTCGGCTGTACTTGGTTGTAGAGTAAACGTGAATAATCTCGCCCTTGTATTTGGAATTGCGTACCCGTCCGCAAATTTGGGTAAACAGGGTTGAGATGTCCAATAAGGTATGAGCCTTGTTGCCATCGCTGACGATGAAGGTAACTCCGTTTTCATCATACAGGTCACATCCTTCAAAACAGGTCGAGGTGTAAAAGTTTATCTTCTTCACGGGGCCTGACGGCTGATCAATGGGATAGTCCTTGCCTAACTTGCGTTGGTTGTTCTCTCCATTGTCCCCGCTAACCGAACAGACCACTTTAACCTGTTCGGGAGTGAGTTTTGCCAGATCTATCACCTTTGCGATGAACTCTACGCTGTTTACAAAGATGTGCAGATTGTAAGGCAAATTACCATCCAATACCTTGCGGCACTCCTTAACAATGTATTGAGCAGGTTTGGAGGTCTGACGGGAACGAATGTTGACCTCTATTAGATGCGGTCAGTTGATTTCACAAACAGGAAAGTGTTTCAATTCCTCTAACACATACTCTTGTTCAATAGGGGTAGCCGTCATATAAGTTGCCTTATCGAATTTTGCGGCTTCAGCAAGCAAATTCTTAATGGCCGTATGACGGAACGAATAAGAGTTGAACAATACGTGTCATTCATCCACCAATAAAAATGTATCGTCATAAGGATTGATGCCGATACTCTGCAATGCCCTGATGGTTCGTGGCACGGAATCGTATGTAACGGCTATCTTTAATGGAGAATGATTCTGTGCATAGTCGATGATCTCCTGTTCTGTTATACCCTCGTAAACTCCCAAGACAGAAATATCATCCTTGCGGTAAATGGTCTTGTTCTTGACCAATGCCACATAAGGCATGGCTATAATGGGTGGAATGGAATTGCGGATAGCCAACTCGGTAGCACCGCATCCTGTCTGCTTCTTGTTGAAGAGACAGTTATTAGGAATCTCGGTCAGAAAGTCCGACAAGTAAGTTGCCCCAGCGGGAGCGTTAATTGTTCAATGATTAGCAATGTTATTTGTAGTCATACTTATAAATGTTTAATTGTTATTTATATCTCTTTATCTGAATCTTCTATCTCTGCTATCTTCCATATTTTTTAATCCTGTAATAGTATTTATATAGGAAATATCCATTTCATACTCAAAAAATGTGGTAATCTTTTATCTTTATAAAGTAAGAGAGTATGCTATCATTAAATGGAATATTCCAATAATGAGAAAACAGCAAACAAGTTTTCAACTCTCAAATCTTGCTATCCGTTTCTATTCTGCTTTCCATATTTTTTAATC
>NZ_NFIA01000031.1:0-1981 GCF_002159375.1 Alistipes sp. An54 | reverse complement strand
ATCGTTTCATGGCTCTCTTATTTGGAAGGGTTCAACGTCTGGATGGCCTTGCGGATCGTGCTGTAGTTCCGGTCGGCGTGGTAGTAGTCTCCGGCGATGTTGTAGGCTGCAAAGCCCGCCAGCGGTCCGTACTCCACCACGCAGCGTGCCATCAGCTCCACGGCGGCATACTCCGTGCGGTCGGCGTCCTGCAGCGGCGCATCGATCTCGGCGGCCAGCAGCAGTTTTTCCGGGGCGATGCCCGCATAGCCCGTGGCATTGAGGACCAGCAGCTGCACCTCGGTGGTATTTTCGGCCTTTTCGGTGTCGAGGACCACGAAGTCGAGTTTCGCACGGTCGGCTTCGGCCACCGACAACGGGTTGCCCTCGAAAACGAGAAGCTGACCATCGCTCCGGGCTGCCGAGAGCGTCGCAACGATCGTAGCCGTAGCGGCGGCGTCCAGCGGGTCCGTGGTGAACGAGTAGCCGTCCAGCCCGTTCGCCGCGACGGAGGCAATCACCCCGTCGAGGTAGGCTTTGAGGGCAGTCTCGGTGGAAAAATCCGCCTTGCGGGCCGCGTAGTCCACCTGGTAGAGGACCCGCGTCCCCTTTTCGCGCATCGTGGCCATGTCTTCGGCATCATAGGCCGAGAAGTTGTCGGCATTCGTCAGCGTCACGATGTCGAGCGAATCGGGCAGGCAGCGCATGAAGTCCTGCTCGCTCGTGGCCTTCGCGGGCGAATTGTTGAGCCGCGCATACGAAAGGTAGTGCTCCGACTGCTTGTAGGCCCGCAACGCCGCCGTATAGTCGGCCCACAGCGCCGGGTCCTGCTCCCACGGCTTGCGCACGCTGTTCTCCACGCTCTCCGTCTCGGTCCAGTCGCTGCATGCGGCGGCAAGCAGCAACGCCGCAACCGGAAGGATCATTCGGTATATTCTCTTCTGTTTCATATCGGTCAGTTGTTATAGGGTTTGCAGTCCCACCATACGCGCGTACCCATCTGGTCGCCCGTGCGGTTGCCGTTCGTCTGCTCGGCGTTGAGCTGTTGGATCGCCGCCTGCAGGTTCGTGTTGTTCTGCTGGTACTCCTCCACCGGGTAGGGAAGCCGCCGCGCACCCTGCGCCACATCGACCCCGCCGCCCGACTTGTCGGCTACCACCGGCAGCAGCCGCGGGTAGCCCGTGCGCCGGTGCTCGGACCACGCCTCCACGCCCAGCGGGAAGATCGCGATCCACTTCTGCGTGATGATGCGCTCGAGATTCGCCTCGAAGTTCTCCGGTCCCGGGGTCCAGGCAATTGTAATGGTGCTCTGCGCCGCGGCGCTGTAATTACCCAGCGGATCGGTGTAGGCCGCCGGGCGGCTCGTGGCATCGGCCACATAGGCGTCGGCCCCGCTCGCGCCCCGCTCCTCGAACGAAAGACGGATGGCCTGCTCGTAAAGCGACTGCGCCGTCTCCTCCGAACCCCAGCGCAGTTCGTATTCGGCGCGCAGGAACGTCGCCTCCGCGGCGTTGAACCACAGGTAGGGGGTCGTCGACTCGACGATCAGGTTCGAATACTTCGTCATGGCCGTCGACTTGCCCGCCACATCAATACCGATGCGGATGCCCACGTAGTTGCCCACGTCGTTCGGCAGGAACATCTTCTCCACACGCGGGTCCTTATAGCCGTTCATATAGCAGAGGATGTCGGCACCCACGCGATGGTCGCCCCAGTCGTTGTAGATGAGCGTCGTGCGGTTCTCCGCGGCGTGCATCGCCGCGTTGTCGGCATTCGACGTGATGACGCCCCCGGCAATCGCCTCCGAAGCCTTCGTCTTCGCCAGTTCGGGCTTCACCTCCGTCAGGCGCATCGCCATGCGAAGCTTCAGCGAATTGGCATACTTCAACCATTGCGCGATGTTGCCGTAGTAGACCCCGTCGTAGCGGCTCCACGCATCGGACGAAAGGGTCGTGTTGCGGCCCAGCGTCGCGATGGCCTCGTCCAGCTCCTCGAACATCTT
>NZ_NFIA01000030.1:0-3923 GCF_002159375.1 Alistipes sp. An54 | reverse complement strand
CGCGTACCCATCTGGTCGCCCGTGCGGTTGCCGTTCGTCTGCTCGGCGTTGAGCTGTTGGATCGCCGCCTGCAGGTTCGTGTTGTTCTGCTGGTACTCCTCCACCGGGTAGGGAAGCCGTCGGGCCCCCTGCGCCACGTCGACCCCGCCGCCCGACTTGTCGGCCACGACCGGCATCAGCCGCGGGTAGCCCGTGCGGCGGTGCTCGGACCACGCCTCCACGCCCAGCGGGAAGATGGCGATCCACTTCTGCGTGATGATGCGCTCGAGGTTTTCCTCGAAGTTGTCAGCTCCGGGCGCCCACGCGATTGTGATCGTGCTCTGCGCCGCGGCGCTGTAATTACCCAGCGGATCGGTGTAGGCCGCCGGGCGGCTCGTGGCATCGGCCACATAGGCGTCGGCCCCGCTCGCGCCCCGCTCCTCGAACGAAAGACGGATGGCCTGCTCGTAAAGCGACTGCGCCGTCTCCTCCGAACCCCAGCGCAGCTCGTATTCGGCACGCAGGAACGTCGCCTCCGCGGCGTTGAACCACAGGTAGGGGGTCGTCGACTCGACGATCAGGTTGGAATACTTGGTCATGGCCGTCGCCTTGCCCGCCACGTCGATACCGATGCGGATGCCGACGTAGTTGCCCACGTCGTTCGGCAGGAACATCTTCTCGACGCGCGGATCGTTGTAGCCGGTCATGTAGCAGAGGATGTCGGCGCCGACGCGGTGGTCGCCCCAGTCGTTGTAGATCAGCGTCGTGCGGTTCTCCGCGGCGTGCATCGCCGCGTTGTCGGCATTCGACGTGATGACGCCCCCGGCAATCGCCTCCGAGGCCTTCGTCCGCGCCAGGTCGGGTTTCACCTCCGTCAGGCGCATGGCCATGCGCAGCTTGAGCGAGTTGGCATATTTCAACCATTGCGCGATGTTGCCGTAGTAGACCCCGTCGTAGCGGCTCCACGCATCGGACGAAAGGGTCGTGTTGCGGCCCAGCGTCGCGATGGCCTCGTCCAGCTCCTCGAACATCTTCGTATAGACCGCCTCCTGCGAGTCATACTCCACGTAGACCGATTCGTTGCTCTCGAGCTTCGAGTAGGGAATCGGACCGTAGGAGTCCGTCACCCGCTGCATGATCGCCACGCGCAGCAGCCGCGCAAAGGCGATGGCCACCTCGTCGTCCGTACCGCCGACGATTCCCTTGTAGGGGGTGTAGGTCTCGGTGATGACATTCGCGAAGGGCCACTTGCGCCAGTCGGCCGAGGGGTTGTAGGTCTCGAACTTCGTCTGCCACGTGTCCACCGTGGCGCCGATATAGCCCGCGAACGGCCCGCCCGTGAGCGACTCGTTGAACTGGTACATGTGCTCCTGGACGGGAATCACCAGGCTCTGCAGCGTGCGGACCTTCGTACCCGTCTTGTAGTTCAGGGCCTCCATCTGCTCCTCGGTCACCTGGTTCGGGTTGCGGTTGATATCCTCGAAATCACCCGTACAGGCCGTCAGGACCAGCAGGGCGGCCGCCATGAGCCGTCGGCCCGTCTTTGTCGTTATCTTTTTCATGCCCGTAGTCGTTTAGAATTGGAATTTGACACTGAAGCCGAGGCTCCTGAGCGACGGCATCATGAAGTAGTCGATGCCCTGGTAGTTCAGCCCCGTCGAGGCCACGGCCTCGGGGTCGAACGGTGCCTTGCAGTAGATCATCCAGAGGTTGCGCCCGACGAACGAGACGGTCATCCGCATCCGGTCGCGGAACCACTTCGCGGGGAGCGTGTAGCCGAGCGAGAGCTCCTGCAGGCGGAAGTTCGTCGCCGAATAGGTGTAGTACTGCGGCAGACCCGACTGCGAGCCGATCGCCTGGTACCACTTCTGCGCGTCGACCATCTCGCGGCCGTTGATCCATACGCCCCCGGCGTCGCGCGCCGCGGCCGAAGCCTCCGAAACGCCGTACAGGTCGAGGTTGGCCTGTGTGGCCGAGTAGCAGATGCCGCCGATGCGGGCCGTGAAGAGCAGGCCGAGATTCACGCCCTTCCACGAGAAGTCGTTGCGCCACGCGAGGTTGTGATCCGGGAAGACCGAACCGAGGTAGATGTCGTCTCCCTCGTCCGTCAGCAGCAGGTTGCCGCTCTTGTCCACCTCGACGTAGCCGTTGTCGTTGAAGCGCAGGTCCGACGTCGTGTAGAGGTCACCCAGCGTGCCGCCCTCCTTGAGGATGTACTTCGCCTTGCCCAGGCCCTTGATGTCGAGTTTCTCGAGATTCAGCGGCTCGCCCGTGACGGGATTCACGGCATTGGCCGCCAGTTCGATGATCTCGTTGCGGTTCCACGCATAGGTGAAATTCGTCGCCCAGCGGAAACTTCCCCACCGGTTGTCATACCCCACCGAGAGCTCGACGCCCGTGTTGCGGACGTGGCCCGTCTGCAGGTAGATCGTCGTATAGGAGGACGAGGGAGGCAGCGAGGGGTCGAACGTCTGGTTCTTCGTGTCGGCCCGGTACCACGATGCCGAGAGGCTCAGGTGGCGCCACAGCCGCGCGTCCACGCCCACCTCGTAGGTGGTCGTGCGCTCGGGCTTCAGATCCCCGATCGGATAGTGCGTCTTGTCCTTCCAGACGCGGTTCGTGGCGTCGTACTCGTAGGTCGGGACGGTCAGGTAGCGCGGGAAGGGCATACCCACCGAGGCGATCGAGCCGCGGAGCTTCAGGTAGCTCAACGCTCCGCCCAGGTCCCAGAGCGAAGTGGGCACCCACGACAGGCCCACCGACGGATAGAAGAACGACGAGGAGGAGGAGCCGGCGATCTGCGAGGCCCAGTCGTTGCGCCCCGTGACGGTCAAATAGAGCATTTGCTTCCACCCCACCTCCACCGAGGCGAACAGGGACTGCGTCTGGTCGTGCCAGCCGGTCTTCTCGGCCCGCTTCTTCGTGTCGTCCAGATCGAAGACGTTGAAGACGTTCGGAAGGCCGTTCTCCTGGATCGGACCGCGGTACGAGAGCTCGTCGCTCTTGACGTTGTTGATCGAGGCGCCGAGGTTGGCCTGCAGCGACCAGTCGTCGCCGAACGTCTTGTTGATGTTGGCCATCACGTCGGCATAGGTCTGCGAATCATAGGTCCGCGCCTCGGTGTAGTGGCCGTTCCGGCCGCCGTCCGTAATGGTCGTGTTCGACGAGGCATAGAGCTTCTGCGTGTAGAGCGAGTTCATGTTGTCGATCCTTACGCGCCCCGTGACATTCAGCCACGGCAGGATGTCATACGAGGCCGAGAGCGAGAGCATGTAGCGCTTCTTGTCCGTATTGCGCAGGTTGCGGTAGGCGATCCAGTAGGGGTTCTGCATGCGGAGGTCACCGCCCTCCATGTCCGCCGACCAGAACTGCTCCATGAGTTTCGTACCCTCGTTGTAGCGCTCGAAGCGGCGGTAGAGGTCGAAGTTCTCGCCCCGCGGGAAGAGGTAGGCCGAGACCAGCGGGTTCGAGTAGACACCCTGGTTGGTCATGTTCTGGTCCTGCTGGTAGATGTAGCTCGCCGAGGCGTCGATCCGCAGCCGGTCCTTCAGGAAATAGCTGGTGTTGCGGAAGGTGAAGTTGTAGCGGTCGTACTCGTTGTTGGGAATGATCCCGTCGGAATTGACCGCCGCGGCCGAAAAGTAGGTCTGGTTGCGGTCCGTACCGCCCGAGAGGGTGAAGGCGTTCGTATAGACGTGTCCCGTCTCGAAGAAATCATTGGGTGTATAACCGGTTTGCGCAGCCGGGGTGAGTTTCGCGCCCCAGCTGTAGACGGCGGAACCCGAACCCGAGCCGTTCAATCCCGTGCCGTAGCGGTTCTGGAATTCCGGCAGCACAAAGGGATTCAGGAACTCCGTGTTGCTCGTAAGGGTCACCTTCAGCGCTCCGGCCTCGCCCTTCTTCGTCGTGATCATCACGGCGCCGTTCGCCGCCTCCGAACCGTA